>NZ_JAAOTI010000017.1:33746-196657 GCF_011297315.1 Catellatospora chokoriensis | reverse complement strand
CCTACGCCTAGCCCTACCACTGACAACCCGCCCCTAACCCCTAACCCCTAACCCCCCACCCCAAGATCGCGACGATCTTGCGCGAACTGTTGGGGGTATGTCCGGAAAGGGCGTGTGGTACCCGCAGTCCACGCAAGATCGTCGCGATCTTGGTCAGTGGTCGCGGAGGAGGGAGCCGGCGCCGTGGATTTTGTCGGCGATGTTGTTGTCGCGTAGGGCCATCCACCAGGTGGCGGCGTTGATGGCGATGACCGGCTTGGCGAGCCAGCGCTCTGCCTCGTCGGCCAGGCGGACCATGGACAGGTTCGTGCCGCACTGGACGATCGCGTCGACGTCGGGGCCGTCGACCTTGCGGATCGCGTCGCGGAGTTCGTTCTCGGTGACGTGGGCGATGGCCACCGCCGTGGGGCACTTGAGGCCCTCGATGGCGGTGACCTCGAAGCCGATCTCGCTGAAGAACTTGACCACGTTCTGGTCGCCGACGGGCTGGTAGGGGGTGACGACGCCGATGCGGCGGGCACCGTAGATCTTGAGGGCCCGCTCGCAGGCCTCGGCGCCGGTGGCGACCTCCAGGCCGGTGATGGCCTTGATCTGGCGGACGAACTCGCGGTTGCCCTCGACGCCGCCCCAGAACGTCTCCGCCGACATGCCCATGACCATGTAGTCGGGCTCGCAGGTGAGCACCCGTTCGCAGGCCGCGCCGATTTCGTCGCGGATCTGCACCAGCAGGTGCTCGAAGTTCGCGTCGTCGGACAGGTCCTGGTTGCGGATGTGGATGCGGGAGAAGTGCGCGGTCACGCCCGGCACGGTCATCGAGTAGAAGTCCGGCTCGACGATGGTGTTGGTGGACGGCGCGATGACGCCGAACTTGCGCCGCCAGCCGAGTGCATCGGTCATGCCCGCTCCTCGCTTCGCTCGTTGCCGGCATGGACGCCGGTTGACATGATTCGCTCGCTCATGCCGCCACCTCCACGGGACGAGTAGCGGCGGCGGTCGCCGCGCGGACGGTGAGCAGGGCGGCGGTCAGGAAGACGGCCTGGGCGAGGGTGTTGGTGCCCTGCTCCAGCCACTGGAAGCCGAGCGTCTCGTGCTGCGGGTGGTTGCGCAGCGGCACCAGCGAGGTGACCGCGACGATGCCGAGCACGTACAGCGCGACCGCGCCCCAGGCCCGGCGGCGGCCGGCCAGCACCGCGCCGAGCACGCTGATCGCGGTGACCCCGGTGGTCGCCGCGACGAACGCCGGCTGCACGCTGCCCGACGCGACCGCGGCCCCGGCGACCCCCACACCCACCAGGGCGTACGGCCACCACGGCGCGCGCCGCCCCCGCAGTGTCGTGTGCAGCGACCACAGCGCCAGCAGTGCACCGGTCGCCATCAGCGGGAACAGCGACTGCTCCAGCCAGCGCACGTCCGAGCCGAACGCGGACAGGACGAGCTTCCAGGTGGACTTCGCCACCCCGCCCAGGCCGATCAGCACGGCTCCGACCCGGCCGATCGCGGCGACCCGCCGGTCGATCGCGGCGGAGGCCCCGCCGAGCAGCCAGAACCCGGCCAGTGCCAGCAGCGTGGGGACGTAGTCCTCCAGCGCCATGATCACCGGGTAGTCGTTGGTGTTCACGCGTCCTCCCCGAACACGTCACGTTTGCGGAACGCGGTCAGGAAGCGTACGAACGCCTTGCCCCGGGTCAGCCACGCCACCCGGGCCCCGTTCTTCGCCCCGGCCAGCACCTTTTCGGCCAGCCACGGGGTCACGGTCTCCACCCGGTCCGCGAGGATGTTGAAGATCTTCTTGGCCTGCGCCAGTTCCTCAGGTGTGTAGTCGTGCGTGAGCAGGTCGGTGACGACCATGCCGGGCGACAGGTGGTGCACGGTGACCCCGGTGCCCTCGACCTCTTTGGCCAGGCTGTCCGTGGTGTAGGTGACGGCCCGCTTGGTCGCGCCGTAGACGGTGAGGCCGGGCCGCAGCATGCCGTTGGAACCGAAGCCCTCCATGTTCCACAGCGCGCCCGCGCCCTGGGCGGCCATCCCGGCCAGCACGACGGCACTGGCGTGCAGCAGGGCGCGCAGGTTCAGGTCCACGGTGGCGTCCAGCGCGGCGGGGTCCAGCTCCCACAGCTTGCGGCGGGCCGGGGACATGCCCGCGTTGTTGATCCAGATGTCGACCCGGCCGTGCCGCTCGACCGCCGCGTCCCACAGCCGCTGCACGGCCGCCCGGTCGGTGACGTCGGCGACCACGCCGAAGGCCTGAGGCACCTGCTCCTCGGCTCGTTTGACGGAGTCGACGGACCGTCCGCAGTAGACGACCCGCGCGCCCCGCGCCGCGAGTTCCCGCACCAGCCCGAGCCCGATGCCCCGGGTCCCGCCGGTGACGACCACCACCTTGGTCATGCCGTCGCCGCCCGGGTCGCCACGACCGCGGAGTGCCGCGCGCTCATGCCGCGTCCTCCCACTCCAGCAGGCCGTGCAGGACGCCGTCGAGCACGTTGCCGTCGAAGATCTCGTAGACGACGGCGAGCCGCTTCCCGGCGGACATGCCGGGCTCGGCGTCGATCATGAACTCGCGGTACTTCACCTTCGTCACGTCGGTGAAGTGCAGGGAGCCGAACGCGGCGCGGCCGAAGGCCACCGCGTTGCCCCAGGCGTCGGGGCCCTCGTGGAACAGCCGGTTGCCGTCGCGCCGGGCCGACGCCGTGGCGGTCCGGTGCAGCGCCCCGGACCAGGTAAGGGTGCGGCGGGTGTGCAGCAGGTCGACCGGTTCGAGGCTGATGCGGACGTCGACCGTGCCGCGGGGTTTCTGGTCGGCACCCCAGAGTTCGCAGCTGCCCGCGTACGCCCCGGATTGTTTGGTGGGCATGATGTGCGGGACCGGGCCGCGGCGTGTCTCGGCCGCCAGGAAGTCGGTGACCCGGGCCTGGGTGGCGGGGTCGTCGTCGTGGTCGGTGCTGCGGGTGTAGACGCCGTTGAAGCAGCCGACCACCGACCAGCCCTGGTAGAGGACGGAGGAGTACACCTGGGTCTGGCCGTCGGGCAGGATCTGGTTCCAGGTGTTGAGGTCGACCTGCCAGCCGGGGCCGTAGTAGTGCGAGTCCACGAACGAGCCGTAGGGCTGGCCGGTGCCGTAGAAGTCCGGCCCGGTGTACACCCGGTCGTCGTCGGCGTCCCGCACCCCGAACGCGAACGGCGCGCCCAACCGGAACTGCCCGGCCAGCGGCCCGCCCCCGGTCAGCCCGCCGTCCATGTAGTACGTCGTCACGCCGTCGTCGAAGACCGAGCTGCGGCGGATGTCCTCGTAGCCGCACCAGGTGCCGGTGGCGTCGAACAGCGACGGGCGGCCGTGCCACTCGCCGGTGATGCGCCGCTGCCACTCGCTGGGCTCAGCCATTGGCCACCAGCTCGGCCCGGATCGCGTCGGTGGTCTCGTCGCCGAGCAGCCGGGACACCTGCGCCCAGACCGGGTCGACGTCGCGACTGAAGATGTTGGCGCGCACCGCCGCGTCCCGCGCCGCCAGGTCGACCCCGGCCAGGCTCGGCAGCCCCTTCTCGACCAGCGTCGACCAGTGGTCGGCGTACGCGTTCACGTACGTGTCGATGCCCGCGAACGCCTCCTCGGTGGCCCGGTTGACCAGCATCCACGGCGACATGATGGCGCGCTGGCGGGGGCCGATCGCGGCGGGGGAAAGGCCCTCGGTCGCCGAGGCGGCCTCGAACACCGGGGTCAGCGGGTGGAACGCCGCGTCCAGGTAGGCCAGGTTCGCGGCCAGGTCGGCGCGGGGGATCAGGTCCAGGTGGAAGGCGTGGTACGAGCCGCCGTACACCGAGTCGAGGGTGAAGTGGGGGACGGCCGAGTCCTCGGGCGTGAACGCGAAGATCATGTGGCTGTCCAGGTGGATCATCGGGACCACCAGGCCGACGTACACGACCTTGGCGACGGCCTCGCCACGGAAGACGCGCACCGAGCCGACCGGGGCGGGCGACATCGGGCTGGTCAGCTCGGCCAGCGGCGTCTCCTGCGCGACCAGGTCGGGGTGGCGGGCGAGGATACGTTGCAGGGTGCGCTCGCACAGGTCGGCGGGCAGGCTCACGGTCACTCCTCAGGGGTGGAATCGGACTCGGCCGCGGCGGCCGCGTCCCAGGCGGCCTGGACGGTCGGGTGCTCGCCCCGGGCCTTGTGCACCCAGGCGCGGGCCAGCTCGGGGTTCTCCCGGCGGGCCGGGGACGCGATCACGGTCGCGGTGCGGCGCGGCACGTCGCCGGTGATGCTGTCCTCCTCGGACAGCAGCCAGCCCTTCTCGGCCAGCTCCTGGCGGCGGCGGCGGTAGTGCACCGCGATCAGGTCGCTCTTGATGTGCAGCTCCGCGCCAAGGTCGAAGGGCAGCAGCTCGGGCCGCACCTTGTTCACGACCTCCGCGTCCTCGTAGAAGATCTTCAGAGTGCGATTGATCGCGTTCTTGTCGGCCCACTTGCCGGTGAAGAAGGTGCGCAGCGCGACCCATTTGACCAGCGTGGTGGTCTCGTCGACCGGGATGTTGGTGTCGTAGATGATCAGCTCGCCGATCGGCAGCCGCACGTGCAGCTTGATCATGTTGGGCAGCATCCAGCCGGCGGAGGTGCGCACCGGCGGGCGGTTGCTCAGGTCGCCCCTGTTGCGGTTGAGCGCGGCCCAGATGCCCTTCGGCCGCGGCGGGTACAGGTCCACCGTGGCGAACGCCGACCACTCGTCGGGGGTCTCCAGCTCGTACTCGGCGACCTCGGGGCGCTCCGGGTTGCCGAACGCGCCCGCGTGCACGAACGGCGCGTGCGCGATGTCGCAGCCGTTCTCCAGAATGCGCTCGTAGTTGGCCTTCCAGAGGAACTCGCCGGTCACCGCCCGGAAGCGGCCGCCGTTCTCCTTCAGGTCGTCGAACTCCGGCCAGACCGGGATCGGCGGGCGCTCGGACTCCGGCAGGTCGCCCATGAACACCCAGACGAAGCCGTACTTCTCCTGCACCGGGTACGAGTCGACGCGGGCCTTCCTCGGGATGGCGCGGCCGGGCAGGTTCGCCGGGATCTTCGTGCACTGGCCGTCGGCGTCGTACTCCCAGCCGTGATACGGGCAGACGATGCAGCCGTCCTTGGTCCACCCGCCCGACAGCGCCGCGCCGCGGTGCACGCACAGGTCGGACAGCGCCACCGGGCGGCCCTTCGGGGTCCGGTAGAGGGCCAGGTGCTGGCCGAGCACGGTGACCCGGGCCGGCTTGACGGTGACCCGGTCGGCGAACTCGACCGCGTACCAGAAGTTCTTCAACATGGCTTACCTCCGCTGGATCGACGCGACGCCGCCGTGGCCGGCGAGTTTGTCCCATTCGGTATACGACGCCTGGTCGCCGGTCAGGTGCATCCGGCAGAACGTGCCGAGCAGGCCGGCCAGCAGTTCGCGGTGGGCCGTCGGGTCGCCGTCGGCGGTCTGGTCGAGGAAGGCGCGCGCGGCGGTGTGGTCGACCGGGTGCACGATCGCGAAGTGGTTCGCCCCGGCCAGGCGTACCAGCGCGTTGTCCCCGCCGCGGTCGGGCAGCGCCTCGTCGAAGGTCCGGGTGATCGGGTCGCGGCGGGTGGCCGCGTCCTCGCCGTAGCGGTCCGCCGAACCGTTGATGACGCCGTCGTTGGTGCCCGCGACCAGCAGCACCGGGCAGTCGGCCTGGGCCGGCAGCACGGTGCCCGCGGGCCAGCCCAGCATCGTGGCGACCATGGTGTGCGCGCCGTAGGTCGCCACGGCCTTGACCTCCGGCACGAACCGTGCGGACTGGAGCGCGACCGTGCCGCCCGCCGAGTGTCCGATCAGGGCGACCCGGTTCAGGTCGAGCAGTCCGGCGACCGGCCCCGTCATCGCCGCGAGGGCGTCGAGCACCGGACGCAGCGAGGGCGTGGTGGGCCGCTTGCCGTAGCCGTCGGGCCGGGCCGCGTCGAGGTCCACGCCCGGCGTGATGCCGTGCAGGCCGCCGAACAGCGTGCCGACCCAGTCGTAGGTCACCGCGACGACGCCCTGCTCGGCCAGCCGCACCGCCAGCCAGCGGTACGCCTCCTGGCCCACGTTGACCCCGGACACGATCACCGCCACCGGGTACGGGGCGCCGTCCGCGTCGGCCGCCATCACGCCGGACAGGCGTTCGCGGTCCGAGCCGTCCGGCCGTGCCGGGTAGTAGACGCGCAGGTGCGCGGTGTCGAACGGGGCCTCGTGGCCCGGGATCGTGGTGGCCCACCAGACGGAGCGGATCACCTTCACGGCCGAGCCAGCTTCCGGTTGCCGCCCCACAGGCCGCGGACCAGCTTGTCCGTGGTCTCCTGGCCGAAGAAGCGCACACCCATCACGTTGGCCGGGTCGCGCTCGGCGATGTTGCGGCGCATGCGCAGGTCGGTCTCGGCCAGCGCGGCGCGCTCGTGCTCCGGCACCGGCGGGGCCTCGTCGACCCAGCGCAGCCAGCGGTCCACGTGCTCGTGGGTGAGCTTGCGGACGATGTCGAGGTTGCGCGCGCTGCGGCCGAACGAGTAGCAGTACGCCGTCGGGCTCAGGCTGGCGCGGATGAAGCCGGCCCGGCTGACGAAGTACTCGAACTCGGGGTCGGCGCGGTGGGCCAGCCAGTCGGCGTCGAGCGGGGCGTAGTAGCTGTCGTAGTACGCGCCGTCGGAGATCAGGTTCACCCGGGGCACGGAGTCGAGGTAGAACCAGCCCTCCGGCCACACCAGCAGGGCCAGGCCAAGGTGCGGCACCTTGACCTGCGGGCCCAGCCACACGGTCAGGTGCAGGTTGGCGAAACTCGCCGACGGGTTGCCCAGCCAGGAGTGCACCATCCAGTCGACCTCCGGCCCGCTGTACGCGGCCAGCGAGCCGCCGGGCCCGTCCGGGTACTGCCCGTACGACTCCAGCTCCAGGGTGGACGGGTCACGCCGCAGCTCGAACCGGGCGTCGATCTTCGCCTTCAGTTCGGCCAGCAGCTCCTGGTACAGGTGGAACGTCTCGTGCACGTCGACGACGGGGGAGTTGTCCACCATGTCCTCGACGTGCCGCAGGGTCTCGGCCACTGGCGGTCTACCTTTCTGTGAGGGCTTGCACGAGCCGCCAGGGGCGGCCGTCGACGAGGTCCGTCCGCCGTGACACCTGCCGGTTGGCGGCCTGTGCCGGCGCGACGTCAGCCCGCCCCGACACCTGCCCGGCGGGCACGGTGGTGACGACCGGATGACTGATCCGCCCCGTGAAGGGCCCCTGCCAAGCGGTCCACAACGTGAAATCAGGCGACAACGCGAACACCGCACTGTCCTGCTCGACCGGCGCCACGGCGACCACGTTCAGCCGGTTCTCCGCCGCCCGCTCCGCCAACCCGAGGCTCAACTCCCACTGCTCCACAGCCTCGAACGGCACCGCCACCACATCGGCATCAGCGAGCGCCGCCAGCCGAAACACCTCAGGAAAGATCGAGTCCACCCCCGCCACCATGGCCAGCCGCCCCCACGGCAACCCCACGACCCGCACCGCCCCCTCCTCGCCGCGACGATCTTGCGTGGACTGTGGGGATGACACGGGCGTTTCCGGCGTATCGGCAACAGTTCGCGCAAGATCGTCGTGATCAAGGGGGTGGAGGACGGGTTGGTGGGCGACTTCGCCGTTGGCGTCGACGAGGACTGGGCCGGTCGGCGTCGCCGTGACCGCGTGGGCGCTGGTGCCGTCGAGGGCAGCGGCCAGCAGGGTCGGGTCGGTTTGGGTGGTGACGATGAGGCGGGCGCCGGCTGCGGCGGCGCGGGCGGTCTCGCGCACGACGGTCGCGGTGTCGCCGCGGATGACCGCGACGGGCAGGGTTTCCGCGCCGGATCCGTGGCGGCGGCCGGTCGGCGGGGCGGCGATGGGGGCGTAGAGCTCCGGGCGGCGGGCGGCGAAGATGTCGGTGCCGTCGGGGCGGCGCTTGTCGTCGGCGAGCGACGGGTCGATGTCGGCGATCACGACGGCCTCGCCGGTGCGCGGCCCCTTGGCCACCACCGTGCCGTCGGGGGCGACGATCTGGCTCTCGCCCGCGCCGTGCAGCCACTCGGCGGGCACGCCGAGCGCGGCGCTGAGCCGGGGCAGGTGCTCCTCGGGCAGCAGCGGGCCGACCTTGTTGGCGGCGACGACCCACACCTTGTTCTCTGCGGCGCGGACCGGGATGTGCAGGCTGGCCTCATCGGTGGCGAAGGAGTTGAGGCTGTTCAGCAGCACCTGCGCGCCGCGCAGGGCGAGCCCGCGGGCCACCTCGTTGATGACGCCTTCCATGCAGGCGTACATGCCGAGGCGGCCGAGCGGGGTGTCCAGCACCGGCCCGACCTCGCCGGCCGGGTCGAGGTGGTCGTTCTCCGCGCCCATCAGCGTCTGCTTGTCGCACTGGCCGAGCACCGCGCCGTCCGGGCCGAACATGAAGTTCGTGCCGCCGGTGCGCCCGTCCGGGTGCGCGTGCGTGACGTTGATCTTCACGTACGCCTTGTGCTTGCGGGCGCGCTCGGCGACGGCGCTCAGGAACGGGTCACCGGGCCGGGTGGCGATGCGGTGCGCCTCGGCCCGGTCGGCGTAGTAGGACAGGTGGTTGCAGAACTCGGGCAGCACGATCAGCCGCGCGCCCTGTGCCGCGGCCTCGTCGATCAGGCGCAGGCAGGCGGCGAGATTGGCGTCGACGTCCTGCGACGCCGCGAGCTGCACCGCGGCAACCCGTACTGGAGCCATGTGGTGTCTCCGGTTCCCCTAGCGAAACGCTGTTTCCCGAAACTACACTTGCGGGGGCGTTTACAACAGGGGTCGACCGGAGGTCGTGATGCTTTCTCACGTGGTGCTGATGACGTTCACCGACGCAGACGATGCTGCCAAGGCGAAGGATCTTTTGGAAGGGCTGGTCGGGGCCGTTCCGCAGGTCCGAACGCTCCAGGCGCACCTGGACGAGCTGCACACCCCGGTCTCGGCGCACCTGTGCCTGATCACGACCCATGAGGACGAGGCCGACCTGCGCGGATACCAGGAACACCCGGCGCATCTGGAGCTCGCGCAGTGGCTGCGGCCGCGGCTGGCCGCCCGGGTGGTCGTCGACTTCGGCAGCTGACGGGCTCAGCTCAGCGCGGCCAGGAAACGCAGGCAGCGTTCCCAGGTCAGCTCGCTGGACGCGGCGTCGTAGTCGGGTGAGGCGTCATCGGTGAACAGGTGCCCGCCCGCGTACGTGAACACCTCCGGGTGCGTGCCCAGCCGGGCCATCGCCATCTCCCACGCCATGATCGCGTCGGCCGACTCGTACTCGTCGCGCTCGGCGACGTGCAGCTGGGCGTCCAGGCCGGACGGCATCCGGCGGGGCGTGCCCGCGGTGCCGTGCAGCAGGAGCAGGCCGCCCACCCGCGGCTCGCGCTCGGCGATGGCCTGCGCGAAGCTCGCGCCCATGGACAGCCCGGCCAGCACGCCACCCCCGGGCAGGTGCGCCGCCGCCTGCCGGGCACGCTGCTGCACCACCTCCGGGCCGATCTCGTTGAGCAGCGCGAAGCCCTCGTCGACGGTGTCCACCACGACGCCGTCGAACAGGTCGGGCGTCAGCACCGTGTGCCCCGCGGCCCGCAGGCGTTCGGCTGCGGTCAGCACGGCCGGGCGCAGCCCGATGACGGAGTGGAACAGCAGGACGTGGGCCATCCGCCCATCCTGACAGGCCGCCCCGACGCCGCGCGCGGCACCGATCCGCGAATCGACGCAACACCGCGAAACGCCGTTTCCCTGCCGGTCGGTTCGGCTATAGCGGAGTCATGACTGCTCACCTGGCACGACGTCCGGCAGCGCAGTGGTGGGCACTGGCGGGCTTCTTCGCGGCGGTGCTCGCGGTGGCGCTGGTCGGCGGGCTGGCGGTGGCACGACCCGCCGACGACTACGCGGCCCTGGTCCGCCCCGGCTGGGCGCCGCCGTCCTGGCTGTTCGGGCCGGTCTGGACGGTGCTCTACGCGATGATCGCGGTGGCGGGCTGGCTGGTCTGGCGGCGGGCCGGCTGGGGACCGGCCATGGGGGTGTACGCCGTACAACTGGTCCTCAACGCGATCTGGACGCCGCTGTTCTTCGGCGCCGGCCAACGCGGCCTGGCGTTCGCCGACATCGTGGCACTGTGGCTGGCCATCGGCGTCACGGTGTGGCTTTTCCACCGGATCTCCGCCGTCGCGGCGTGGCTGCTCGTGCCCTACTGGCTCTGGGTCACCTTCGCCACCGCCCTCAACCTCGCCATCTGGCAACTCAACTGAACCGCCACCCGCCACCCTCCGCCCCGCCGGGCCGGCCAAAGGCCGCAACTCCTAAGGAGTCGCGGCCACCGGCACGGGCCGAGGCCGCGACTCCTTAAGAGTTGCGGAAGGTTCGGGTCAGGCCTGCGGCGTCCACTCGGCGCGGCGGCCCAGGTAGGCGAGCAGTGCCGTGGTCGGGTCGGTGTCGGTGGGCACGGGCAGTTCGGGGGCGTACGCCCCGTAGGCGCGCAGCGGCTCGACGATCTGCTTCGCCACCGTGAGCAGCTGCTCGGCGTCCGGTGCGGTGAGCGGCGAGGGCCGGCCGGTGGCGACGGCGATGTCCCAGGCGTGCACCGCGGCGTCGAGCGCGCACGCGCCGGCGGCGACCCACAGCGGCAGCGGGCCCTGCGGCAGCGGCACGGGCACCTGCTCGGCGTCGGCGTCGACGGTCGCGAAGGCCGCCGCCGACGCGGTGAGGGCCTGCTCCAGCAGGGCGGCGGCGTCGCCGTCGATGCGGCCGGAGGGCTGGAACGGGTCCTCGCTCGGCCACGGGCCGCCGGTGATGGCCGCGGCGAAGCCGATCTGGTCGCCGGTCGCGTGCTGCAGCACCTGGGTGACGTTCCAGTGCTCGCAGGGCGTCGGCAGGTCCCAGCCGTCGGCCGGGATCCCCGCCACGGCCGCGCGCAGCGCGCTGTGCGCCGCGCCGAGCAGGGTGATTGCGTTCGTGCCAGTGATGGTGGTCATGGCTCCGCCCTTCGTCTCGGCAATTCCGGAACGGAATGCCTCGTTCCGTTTCAGGATAGCAGAGCGGAACGATCCGTTCCACTGTTATCCTGAGCCGGTGACGGAGACGGACGCGGCCCCGCTGTCGGGCCGAAAACAGCAGGCGGCGCGCAACGACACGGTCATCCTCGACGCGGCCCGGGAGGTGTTCCTCGCCGATCCGAAGGCCCCCATCGCGGCCGTGGCCGAACGCGCGGGAGTCGGCATCAGCGCGCTCTACCGCCGCTATAGCGGCAAGGAGGAGCTGCTGCGCCGGCTGTGCCACGACGGGCTGCTGCTGTTCACGGCTCAGGCGCAGGCGGCGCTCGCCGAACCGGACCCGTGGCGTGGCCTGACCGGCTTCCTGCGGGAGATCGTCGACGCCGACGTGCACTCGCTCACCGTGCGCCTGGCCGGGACCTTCACACCCACCCCCGAGATGGGCGCGACGGCCCGCCGCTCCGGGGAACTGGTGGCGCAACTCGTGCAGCGGGCGCTCGACGACGGCAGCCTGCGACCCGACGCCGTGCTCGCGGACATCACGCTACTGCTGGAGAGCTGCGCCGCGGTCCGGGTGCCCGACCCGGCGCGCACCCGCGAACTGCGCGCCCGGCACCTCGCGCTGCTGCTCGACGGCCTCGCCGCCGACCCCGTCCGCACCGCGCTGCCCGGCCCCGCCCCGACCGCCGCCGAACTCAACTGGCGCTGGCGCACCCCCTGACCGGGTCCGCCGCGCCCGCGGACCCGGTCCACGCAACGGCCCGGTCCAGCCGTCGACCCGGCCGACGCGCCGACCCGGTCCAAATGCACACCAAGGTCGCTCGACTTGCCTGGCACATGTGGGTATTCGGGCTCAAGATGCGCACGAGTGCCAGGCGAGTCGGGCGATCAACGCCGCCCGCGGCCGCGCCGTCCGGCGTTCGGCGACCTGGTGGTGCGGTCCGGCACGCGCGTCGTGATCTGCGGTGTCCGGGTCGGAGTCAGCGGAGGTCGGTGAGCAGGGACTGGCCCTGGGGCCAGGAGCCGAGGCCGGAGTCGGCGTTCAGGTGGCCGCCACCGGGGACCACGACCAGGCGGGAGCCCCACGCCTGGGCGAAGGCCTCGCTGCGGGGCAGGGCCGCCCACGGGTCGTCGTCGCCGGCGACGAGGATGCTCGGGAAGGGCAGCGGCACGAGCGGCACCGGCCGGAAGTTCACCAGCTCGGCAACGTCCGCGGTGTCCACATCGGCGGGCGCCACCAGCAGCGCGCCGCGCACCCGGGCGGTGTCGCCGCCGCGGGCCACCCAGTGCGCCACCGTCACGCAGCCGAGGCTGTGCGCCACCAGGACCACCGGCTCAGGCGCGGCCGCCACCGCGGCGGCCAGCGTGTCGACCCAGTCGCCGACGAGCGGGTGGCACCAGTCGGCCTGCTCCACCCGCTGGAATCCCAGCTCCTGCTCCCACCGGGTCTGCCAGTGCGCCGGGCCGGAGTTCTCGAAACCGGGCAGGATCAGCACGCTCGTCATCCCGGCAGCGTAAGCGGCGACCCGCCCGGCCGGCCCGCCCGGGCCGGTGCCTGGTCACGACCGTGGCAGACCGGTCACGCCGACGGGTACGCGTTCGCCGCCGCGCCCGCGCCGCCCGCCCGGAACGCGGCCGGTGCGTGCACGACGCAGGTCTGCGCGTACTCGGCGATGCCCTCGTCGCCGTACTCCCGGCCGTAGCCGGACCGTTTCACGCCGCCGAACGGCGCGCGCAGCGACATGCCGGTGCGGTTGTGCGTGTTGACGAACACGAACCCGGCCTCCAACCGCCGTGCCACGGCGAACGCCCGCTCCTCGTCGGCCGACCACACCGACGCGCCGAGCCCCAGCTCACCCGCGTTCGCACGGGCCACGAGGTCGTCCTCGTCGCGGTAGGACAGCAGCGGCACGGTCGGCCCGAACTGCTCCTCGGCGACCACCGCGGCGTCCTCGGGCACGCCGGTGACCAGCGTCGGCGCGACGAAATGCCCGGCCCGCAGGTCGGTGCCCGGATCGGCCCGGCCCACCGGCAGCGCCCGCCCGCCGCGCGCGACCGCGTCCTCGACCAGCCCGGTGATCCGGGCCGCCGCCTCGGCGGTCACGACCGGGCCCATGCTCACCCCGGCGGCGAGCGGATCGCCCAGGCACAGCACCTCGTCGGCGGCCTGCCGGTATGCGGCGACGAACTCGTCGTGCCGGGCCGCGGGCACGTACAGCCGCTTTGCTGCCATGCACACCTGCCCGCTGGTCGCGAACGAGGCCATGACCAGCCGCCGCATCGGTTCCGGGGACAGGTCGGCGTCAGCGAGCAGCAGCACCGGATCGTTGCCGCCCAGCTCCAGCGTGGTCGGCGTGGTCTGCGCCGCGGCCGCCGCCGCGACCACCCGGGCCGTCGCCGCGCCGCCGGTGAACGCGACCTTGCCGACCAGCGGGTGCCCGACCAGCGCGGCGCCCGCCTCGGCGTCGCCGTGCAGCACCTGCAGCACCGCGGCCGGCAGCGCCGACGCGAGCAGCCGCACCGTGCGGTCGACGGCCAGCGGGGCGAGCGGCGACGGCTTGACCACGACCGTGTTGCCCGCCGCCAGCGCCGGGGCGATCTTCAGGAGGGACAGGATGATCGGGGCGTTCCACGGGGTGATCGCCGCGACCACGCCGTACGGGCGGCGGCGCAGCAGCAGCCGTCCCGCCGCGTCGTCGAGCGCCGTGTCCGCGAGCACTCGCGGGGCCCGGTCGGCCACCCAGCGCAGAAACGTCAGCGCGAAACCGAGCTCGCCGCGGCAGTCCGCCAGCACCTTGCCCGACTCGCGGGCCAGCAGCTCGGCCAGCACGGGCAGGTCCGGCTCGACCGCGTCGGCGGCGGCCCGCAGCGCGGCCACCCGGTCCGCGACGTCGGTGCGCGCCCAGCCCCGCTGCGCCGCGTCGGCGGCCCGCACCACGGCGTCGACCCGGGTCGGGTCCGCGACGGGCACGGTGCCGACCAGCTCGTACACCCGCGCCGGGTTGTAGCGCGCGATCCGCCCGCTCATGCCACCTCCCCGCCACGAGCGACCCGCGAGCCCGGCTGTCTTCCGCGCGTGAGCCGCGAGCCTGGCCGTCCTCCGCGCGCGATCCGCGAGCCCGGCTGGTCGCCGTGGGCGGCGCGCGGGGCTGGTCGTGCGCCGGGGGCGTTCACGCGGGCACCGGGCGCAGGGAGGAGATCATGCAGGCGCGCAGCAGGTGGACGCGGGAGCGGGCCCGGTCGGCGGCGATGGCGCGGACCTCGTCCAGGTACGCGGTGCGCGCGGCGGGATCGGTCGCGGTGAGGCGCTGGTAGTTCTGGTGCGAGACGGTCTGCACGTACTCCAGGGCGATGCGCCGCCGCTGCGTGGTCGCCAGCCGGACCGCGCCGTCGCCGGTGACCAGCGCGCGGGCGTACGCGACCGCGTCGTGGATGCCCGAGTTCATGCCCAGCCCGCCGAGCGGGTTGTTGACGTGCGCGGCGTCCCCGGCCAGCAGGACCCGTCCGACCTGGAACCGCTCGGCCACCCGCTGGTGTACGCGGTAGATGCTGGCATGGGCGACCTGCCACGGCCGTCCGGGATCGGCGACCTGCCGCAGCCGCCCGTCGAGCCGGTCCAGCTCGTCACGGTCGGGCGTGCCGTCCGGCGTCGGCAGCAGCACCCGCCAGTGATCCGGCGTACGCAGCAGCACCGACCAGTCCACCGGGTCGAACACGTAGTTGACCTCGGCCAGGTCGTCGAGCAGGCTCGGTAGGTCCTCATCGGTCGACGCGACCAGGAAGCGCTCCGGGTAGGTGATACCCGCGAACTCCACGCCGAGCGAGCGGCGCACCGCCGAGTGGGCCCCGTCGGCGGCGATCAGCCAGCCGCCGCGCTCGATCCGGCCGTCGGCGGCCCGGACCACCACACCGTCGGCGACCTGGTCGACACCGGCCACCGGCCAGCCGAAGTGGATGACGCCCCCGGCGGCTTCGACCTCGGCCCGCAGGATCGGGGTGAGTTTCGACTGCTCGCACTGCACGCGGTACGGGTAGGGCGTGTCCCGGGCGAGCACGCTCAGGTCGAGCGTGGCGACGTGGCCCGCCCGGTCGCGGTAGGCGAACGTCGGCGCGATCAGCCCTCGGGCCAGCAGTGCGTCGACGACGCCCAGCTCGGCCAGCATCTCCAGGGTCGGCGGGTGGAACGTCGAGGCCCGTGACTCGGCGGCCAGCTCGTCGCCCGCCTCCAGCACGGTCACCGCGACGCCCTGCCGCGCCAACGCCAGCGCGGCGGTCAACCCGACCGGCCCCGCCCCGGCGACGACGATCCTGCTCATGCCCTCTCCTCCCGGCGTCCGGTCATGCGGCGCTGCGCGTCCGGCGAACAGCGCAGGGTGACGCCGCCTCGCCCTGTGTTGGCATAGGCGCTGGCCTATCACATCGAAAATCCGCGGCCCGGATTCGATGTGATAGGCCAGCGTCGATAAAAGTGGTCACCCGTAGCTCCTCGCGTCCAGTGCCAGCGCCTCGTCCTGGCCGACCAGCCCGGTGAACTCCGACCAGGCCAGCCGCGCCACGCTCGCCAGCCCGGTCGCGGCGATCTCCCGATACGCACGATCGGCGGCGTGCAGCGCCGCCAGCAGCGGCGCGACCGGATGCAACACCAGGCGCACCCCGACGGCGGCCAGCTCGGCATCACTCGCAGCGGCGGAGGTGTCCCCGGCCGCCTCGGACCGGTTGAGCACCAGCGGCACACCCGGCAGCGCGGCGTGGGCGCGACCCAGCTCGTCCAGGCCGGACACGCCCTCCAGGAAGACGGCGTCCGCGCCGGCCGCCGCGTAGGCCCGTCCACGGGCGATCGCATCGTCCAACCCGGTCACGGTGTACGCGTCGGTGCGCGCCACCACCACGATCCCGGTCCCGTCGGACACCACCGCCCGGATCTTGCGCGCGGCGGTGTCGGCGTCGGCCAGTTCCTTGCCCGCGAGGTGGCCGCAGCGCTTCGGCATCACCTGGTCCTCCAGGTGCAGCCCGGACACGCCCGCCGCCGCGTAGCGCCGGGCGGTCCACACGGCCTGCAGGGCGTCGCCGTAGCCGGTGTCGGCGTCAGCCAGCAGCGGCACGCCGCCGAGCGCGGGCGTGATCCGGGCGGCGCGTTCGGCGATGTGCGTGCCGTGCACGTAACCCAGGTCGGGCAGCCCCAGGTCGAGGGCGGCGCAGGCGGCCCCGGACAGGTGCGCGGCCCGGTGCCCGGCACGCACGGCCAGCGTCGCGGTGGGCGGGTCGTACACGCCGGGCAGGTGGGTGACGCCGCCTGCGGCGAGCAGGGCCCGCAGCGCCGCGGCGGTCACGGGCGGCCGTGCAGCGCGAAGCCGCCCTCGACGCCGACGACCCGCGGGTTGGTGAAGAAGCGCAGCGTCTCGGCCGTGCCCTCCTCCGAGTATCCGGACAGCCCCCACGCCGGGCGCGGGGTGAACAGGTGCAGGCTCATCACGCTGGACCCGTTGACCTTCACCTCGCCCGCCCGCAGCCGCCGCGCGACCGCGAGCGCGGCGTCCTCGTCGGTCCCGGACACGTAGGCCTCCAGCCCGTACGGCGTGCCGTTGGCCAGCGCCACGGCCTCGTCGACGGTGTCGTAGGTGTGCACTGCGGCGACCGGGCCGAAGATCTCGTGCGTGGTGTGCATCGGGTCGACGCCGGTGACCAGCGTCGGGCTGAGGTGGTTGCCGTGTCCGGGCACGGCGAGCGAGGTGTGCGCGGTGCCGCCGTGGCCGACGAGCGCGTCGCGGGCGGCGGCGACCCGGTCGCGGTGTCCGGAGTGGACCAGCGGACCGAAGTCGGTGTCCGGGTCGAGCGGTGCGCCGACCCGCAGCGCGGCCAGCCGGGACAGGGTCGCGTCGAGGATCTCGGCGGCCCGGCCGGCGGGCACGATCAGGCGGCCCAGCGCCCGGCACCACTGCCCGTTGAGCGTGGTGAGCAGGTCGGCGGCGGCGCGTGCGGTGTCCGCGGTGTCCGCGTCGGGCAGCACCAGCAGCGGGTTGTTGCCGCCCAGTTCCAGCTGCACGGGCTTGATGTCGTACGCGCAGGCCGCCGCGACGGCCCGGCCACCGGCGAGCCCGCCGGTGAACGACACGGCCCGCACGCGCGGGTCGCCCACCAGCCGCGCCCCGGTGCCCGCGTCGCCGTGCACGAGCTGGAACAGCCCACCGGGCAGTCCCGCCTCGGCCAGCGCCGCGTGCACGGCCCGCGCCAGCAGCTGCGTGCCGTACGGGGCGTACTCGCTGGGTTTGACGATGGTGGGGCAGCCCGCGGCGAGCGCGTTGGCGGCCTTGTGCGCGGCCATGGGTGCGGGTGCGTTCCACGGCACCAGGCAGGCCGCGGGTCCCCAGGGCAGCCGGTCGACGTGCGCGAGCCGGCCGTCCTCGCGCGGCATGGCGCTGCTCAGCCAGCCCTCGCGCAGCTGCATCGCGGCCAGCCGGAACGCGCCGCCGAGGATGACCGACAGCGGCATGGTCTGCGAGATCGGCACGCCGGTGGCGAACGACTCGACGGCGGCGATGTCGGCTCCGGCCGCCTCCACCCGGGTCGCGACCGCGTCGAGCACGTCGGCGCGCTCGGTCGCGGGCAGGCCGGACCAGGCACCCGACTCGTGCACCGCGGTCGCCGCGGCGACGGCCGCCTCGACCCGGGCGGGGTCGCTGCCCACCGCCGCGCCGACGGACTCGCCGGTCGCCGGATCCTGCAACGTGAAGCCGAGCGGGGCGGTGCAGGCCGCCCAGTCGCCGTCGACCAGGTCGGCGACGGCCTCGGGCCGGGCGCTCACTTGGGCACGCTCGCGAACAGGTCGTTCGCCCGATCAGCGGTGATCATGCCCGCCGCCTCCAGCCGCCCGCGCTCCGGCGGGAACGTCATGACCAGGCCCATCGACAGGTCGCGCAGGGCGCGGCCCATGGTGCCGTGCAGGGTCGCGCCGGAGGTGCCGGACGCCTTGAACGCGCCGACCGCGACCGCGAACGCGTTCTCGCAGATCGAGCCCTTGGCCAGCCGCCACTGCCGGTAGACCTCGTGCTTGCTCGCGATGGGCGGCTCGGACGTCTCCAGCAGCAGCTGGCGGCGCAGCCAGAGGTACGCCGTCTCCAGGTTCTCGGTCATGTCCCCGATGATCACCTGGTGCATGGGGGACTCGGCAATGGGCCGTCCGGTGTCGGCGAACGTCCTGCTGGTCAGCCGCTGCAGCGTCTCGTCGTAGACGCCCTGGGCGCAGCCGACGTACACGGCGGTGATGGCGAGCTGGTTGCCGACGAAGCTGCCCCGGCTGCACTGCAGCATCTTCACGAACGCGCCGGGCACGGTCAGCGCCTCGGTCGCGGGCACCCACACGTCGCGCAGGGTGATGCCGTGGTTGGCCGAGCCGCGCATGCCCAGCCCGTCCCAGGCCGGGCGGGAGGCGACGCCCTCGGCCTCGCGCGGCACCAGGAACAGGGCCAGCCCGGCGGCGGTGTCGGTGCCGTCGAGCCGGGCGGTGACCAGGTAGGTGTCGGCGACGCCGGTGGCGCAGCCGAACGACTTCTCGCCGGTGATCAGCCAGCCCGCGACGCCGTCGCGGGTCGCGGGACGGGCCGTGGTGGAGATGGCGATGTTGGCGCTGGCGCTCTTGACCGACTCGCTGGCGAAGTTGGCCAGCCACATCCCGCCGGCCATGCGGCGCAGCACCTGCTCGGCGAAGGCCCGCACCACCGGCACGTCGGCGTCGTCGAACAGCCCGGCCTCGATCGCCTCCAGCGGCAGCAGCCCGCGCGAGGCGCTGGTGTTGTGGAAGAAGAAGGCCAACGCGGTCGACGGGCAGGCGCTGCCCATCGCGAACGTGGCCGCGGCCAGGTCGCGCAGCCCGCCGCCGAGGCCGCCGTACACCTGCGGCACGACCAGGCCGAGCAGCCCGGCCTCGCGCAGCAGCGCGACGTGGCCGACCGGGAACTCCCCGGCCGCGTCGGCCTGCTCGGCCGCGGCGCGCAGCGCGGGCAGCACCGCCTCCACGCGGGCCGCGCGGTCGAGTTCGGCGTCGGTCATGTCGTCGACGAGGCGCTGGCCGATGAGCCGGTCTGCCATTTCGTGCACTCCCTTGTGGATGGTCAGGCGAGTTCTTCAGGGATGGAGGCCGGGTAGCGGCGCGCACGCCACGCCGAGCTGGCGGGCCAGCAGCAGCAGGTCCTGCGCGGGCAGGCCGCCGGAGCCGGGGTCGAGCACGGTGTCGAACCGGTGCACCCCGCTCTTCATCGCGACCAGCGCGTTCACCAGGCCGAGGCCGTGGTGGGCGAGCAGCCGCACGCGCACCGGCGCGGGCCGGGTACGCACCACGGCGTCCTGCAGCACCCGGCGCACCTGCAGCGGGGACGCCGGGCTGGTCTCGGCGCAGCCCAGCGTCACCCCCGGCAGCCCGGCCAGGGCGTCGATCGCGGCGAGCACGGCGGCCTCACGCGCGGGGGAGAAGGCATCGGTGACGTACGCCAGCACGGGCGCGTGCGCCGCGGCGGCGGCGACCTGCGCGACGTCGCCGGAGTCACGGACGAGCAGCGGGTGCGGCACGGTCGCGGCGGGGTCGTCGAGCACCGTCATGGTGATCTCCTCGGGCAGCGGGTCGGCCAGCTGGCCCCACGCGCGCGAGTGGAACAGCAGCGGCGCGGTGATCCGCGGCACCGCCGCGTCGACCACTCGCCCGACGAAGATGGTGTGGTCGCCGCCGGGGTACGCGTGCTCGACGGTGCAGTCGAGGCGGCCGGTCGCGTCGGCCAGCATGGGGCAGCCGGTGGGCCCGGTCAGCCAGTCGAGGCCGGCGAAGCGGTCCTCGCCCGGTCGCGCGCCCGCGAAACGCCGCCCGATCTCGGCCTGGTCCTTGCCGAGGAAGCTCAGCGCGAACACGCCCGCCCGCTCGACCATCAGCCGGGTGGGCAGATGATTGCCCAGGCAGACCGAGACCAGTGGCGGATCGAGGCTGACCGAGGAGAATGAGCTGGCGGTCATGCCGTGGGGGCGGCGGGCGCCGTCCGGCTCGGTCACCATGGTGGTGACCACGGCGACGCCGCTGGGCCACTGGCTCAGCACCGAACGCAGGTGTGCGCCGTCCACCGCCACCACCCTCCGTTTCGCATTAGGAAACGCTGTTGCCGTGAAGGTAACGACTCGGTCGCGCACCTGTCAACGCCCGTGCGGCCTCTGCGCGCGGAACGCGGCTGGATCTACACTGGCGACCGTCCGCGCTCTCAGGAGGACCCGTGCCCACTGCCGCTGCGAAGTCGACCGTCACCGCTGACGACGACAGCCAGTCCCGCTCCATCGCCGCCGTCGAGCGCGCCATGGACGTGCTGCTCTACTTCGGCCGCAGCGGACACCCGGACCTGGGCGTCACCGAGATCGCGACCGCGCTGGGGCTGACCAAGGCGGCGGTGCACCGCATCCTCACCGCGCTGCGCAGCCGCGACCTGATCACGGTCGACCCGGTGACGCGGCGATACGCCCTCGGCCACGCCGCGGTCTCGCTGGGCAGGGCCTACCTGGCCCGCACCGACCTGCGCGCGATGGCCGCGCCCGAGCTGCGCCAGCTCGCCGAGGCGACCGGCGAGACGGCGACGCTGTCGCTGCGCCGCGGCGACACCCGCCTCTACGTCGACCAGGTCGTGCCCGACCAGGAGCTGCGCATGGAGGTCACCCTCGGCATCCCGTACCCGCTGCACGCCGGCGGGTCGTCGAAGGCGTTCCTGGCCTTCCTGCCCGACAGCGACGTCGACGCCTACCTGGAACGGCACCCGCTGCAGCCGCTGACCGACAAGACCGTCACCGACCCGGCGAAGCTGCGCAAGGAGCTGGCCGTCATCCGCAAGCGCGGCTACGCGACCTCGCTCGGCGAGCGGCAGGCCGGGGCCGCGTCGATCGCCGCGCCGGTGTTCGACCACGACGGCCACGTGGTCGCCGTGCTCAGCGTCGCCGGTCCGGCCGCCCGCTTCAAGCCCGAGCAGTCCGGCAACGCGCAGGAGCTGATGGCCGCGGCCGCCCGGATCTCGGAGCAGCTGGGCTACGTGGCCTGACCGCGGCAGGGCGCCTGCCTGGGCGCCCCGTGCGGCATGGCGCTCGTCCGAAGCGCGGCTGTCCGTCAGGGCCGGCGGCGGCGGCCGCCCTGCGGTTCGTAGCGGCGGGTGCCGTCGTATCCGGTGTGCTCGTCGGCGGGCCACTGCCGGTCGACGGTGTCGGCGTCGGTGAAGTCCTTGCCCTTGCCCTTCACTGCGCGGTAGGTGAGCAGCGCGGCGACGAAGAAGATGCCCTGGGCCATGGTGTTCATGCCCTGCTGCACCCACTGGAAGGCGAGGGCGTCGCTGGCCGCGTGGCCGCGCAACGGGACCAGCACGATCACGGCCAGCACGCTGACCGGGAAGAGCCCGGCCGCAAGCGCGTTGCCGTGCTTCCAGGCGCGCACCGTGCCGAGCACGCTGATCCAGATCACGATCGCGGTGGCGAACACGAACGCGGGCTGCACCGAGCGGGCCTGCGCGGCGAGGGTCGCGACGCCCGTGCCGATCAGCAGCAGCGGCCAGCGCCACCACCGCAGCGAGCGGTGCAGCGACAGCGCCAGCAGCAGCCCGCCCGCGGCCAGCAGGGGGAAGAGCAGGTCGTCGAGCCAGTCGACGTCGATCGACCAGGCGGCGTGCAGCAGCTTCCAGGTGGACTTCGCCGCGCCGCCCGCACCCATCAGGACGGCGCCGATCCGGCCCAGCGCGGACGGGGCCAGCAGCAGGAACCCGGCGAACGCCAGCAGCGTGGGGGCGAAGTCCTCCACCGCCAGCGCCACGCTGAGCGCGGGGGGCTGCTCCTCGGCCGCCGACGCCAGGATCGGCAGCACATCCATGAACATGCGCGCGAGCCTATGTGCCTTCAGGGACAGTGTTCCAGCCTGCGAAACAGACAACATTCCGCCGGTCTACTTTGGATGTTTCCACCTTGCGTGGACGACTTCCCTGCGCAGTCGCTTGATCACTTCAGGTGATCAACATGATGTCGGAGTATCGAAAACCGGCGGTATCCAGCCCCGCCGTTCATAGCCTGGCGACACCATCCCGCTCCCCGGGACGACTCCCGCACGGAAGGTGTACCACCGTGAGACGTACCGCCATCGGCCTGGCCTGCGCCCTGCTCGCCGCGGCCGCCCTGACCGCCGTCGCCGCCCCGGCGACCGCCGCCACCTTCGCGCCCGCGAACGGGCGGCTGCTGTTCATCGGCCAGTCCACCCAGGCCTCCTGGAACGACTACACCTCGTTCGCGCAGCCGCCCGCCGGCGGCTCGGTCTACTACGAGGTCAAGTCGGGCACCTGGGTCAACAACGGCCACCGCGACCACGCCACCTGGCTCGCCCAGCAGGGCAAGATGATCCAGGTCGGCGTGAGCTGGAAGGACAACCCGCCCGGCTTCTCCGGCGGCGACGAGAACGCCAAGGCGGCCCGCTCCCGCGCGGTCACCCAGGAGATCGCGAACGGTCAGCACGCCGCGCAGTTCACCAACCTGATCAACTTCATGAACGCGTACCCGCAGGCGAAGTTCTTCCTGCGCCTGGACTACGAGGTGTCCAGCTTCTACCACTGCACCGACGCGAGCTGCGCGTCCTACCGCAACGCCTTCGCCCGGCTGCGGGGCCTCATCGACGCGGGCACCGCGCCCGACAACGTCACCTACGTGTTCCACCCGGTGCGCGGCGAGTACGAGCAGCTCTACCCGGGTGACGCGGTGACCGACTGGGTCGGTGTCTCGGTGTTCGCGCACGAGCTGTGCCTGCCGATCTACGACAACGGCTACCTGTACAACGGCACGCCGCCGCAGAACTACGACACGGCCGCGCTGCAGTGCCGCAACGCGTACCTCGGCAAGGACGGCAACGGCAACGACACCGCGATCTGGCGCAACTGGGACCACGACGGCAACGTGCTCAAGATGATGAAGTTCGCCAAGGACCACGGCAAACCGATGATCGTGTCGGAGTCCGGGATGATGAACTTCACCGACAACGGCGGCGACACGGCGGGCCTGGAGGCCGCGCGCGGCGAGACGTGGGTGCGGCGGCTGTTCAGCCTGATGGACTACGTCGGGCCGCTGCCCAACACCTCGGGCACGTACGACCTCAGCAATGTGATCAAAGCGGCGACCTACATCGACCTGGACTTCCGCTACGGCTGGGACGGCGTCGACGACGGCAGTTTCGACTTCCCGGTCAACTCGACCTGGTTCGTCGACGGCCGGCTGTCGCGATACACCGGTGCCAAGAACGCCTTCTGCGCGGGGCTGACCGACCGGGCCTTCACCACGACCTGCGGCGGCGGCGTCGCCGAGCGCACGTTCGTCAACGTCGGCGCCAACCGCTGCCTGGACGTGTCCGGCGGGCGCACCGCTGACGGCACCAAGGTGCAGCTGTGGGACTGCCTGAACAACCCGGCCCAGAAATGGCGGGTCGAGGCCGACGGCGCACTGGTCAACCCGAACTCCGGCAAGTGCCTGGACGTGGCCGGAGGCTCGACCGCCAACGGCGCGCTCGTGCGGCTGTGGACCTGCCTGGGCAACGGCGCGCAGCGCTGGACGGTCAACGCGAACGGCACCGTCGTCAACCCGCAGTCGGGCAAGTGCCTCGACGCCGACGGCTGGGGCACCGCCAACGGCACCCAGATGATCATCTGGGCCTGCGGCACCCCCGTGCAGTCCAACCAGAACTGGCGCTGACCCGTCAGCTGTGAAGATCGCCGTTTCGGGTCGAAACCTGTGGTCCAACCTCAGTTTCCGACCCGAAGCGGCGATCGTGCCCCGAGTCCCCGGCGGTCACAGCTCCGCGAACGGCTTCAGGATGCCGAGCGCGGCGGCGGCCAGCACGCTGCCCCAGATGCCCCACACGTACGGCAGGCAGCCGTCGATGGACCGCTTGAGCGCGCTCTCCACCTCGGGCGTGGAGCCCGTGGCCATCAGCGCGCCGAAGGCCGGGCCGAACGGGCGCAGGGTCAGCCGGATGCCCAGGCCGCAGCCGATGGCCGCGGTGTAGAGCAGCAGCTTCGCGCCCAGCCAGCGCGGATGGGTGTCGACCCCGAAAGGCCGGTCCGCGACCAGGGTGTAAACGGCGGTGACGCCCAGCGCCGCGATCAGGGTGAGCCGGATCGTCCAGTCGGCGCGGCGCACCCAGGGCCGGCGGCCGGGGTGGTGGTGGTCGATGATCGTCGCGGCCAGCCAGGCGGCGGCGAAAAGCCATACCGCGACGACCACCGGCCAGCCGAACGGGTTGACGCCGAACACCGTCGCGCCGTGCGGCTCCAGGGCCATCAGCGTGACGCCGCTGGGCAGGAACAGCACCAGGCAGATCTTCGGGCCGAGGTCGAGCCCGCCCATGATCTTCAGGGCCGTGGCGCGGGCGGCGGGGGTGAGGTCGGGCCGGAGGACGAACCGGCTCGACCAGAACACGCCCAGGTCGCCGCCGAGCCAGAAGACGAAGAGGATGACGTGGAGCAGAATCCACCAGCCGTGCGTATGCGGTCCCACCGCGTAATGGAAACACTGATTCGCTGTGAGAAACAAGCCCTTGACGGGCTGCTCAACGCGTGGCTAGCGTCGGCGCCATGGTCGGTCGTTATTTCGAGGACTTCACCGTGGGTGACGTCCACCAGCACCCGCTCGGCCGCACGATCAGCGAGGCCGACAACACCTGGTTCACCCTGCTCACGATGAACACCAACCAGAACCACTTCAACGAGCACTTCGCCAGCCGCGCCCCGTACGGGCGGCTCATCGTCAACTCGGGGCTGTCCGTGGCGATCGTACTGGGCCTGTCCGTCTCGGACATGAGCCAGAACGCCCTGATGAACCTCGGCTGGGACGGCATCCGGCTGACCCACCCGGTGTTCGTCGGCGACACGCTCTACGCCGAATCACTGGTCACCGCGCTGCGCGAGTCGGGCAGCCGCCCGTACGCGGGAATCGTCACCTGCCGCACCCGCGGCCTGAACTCCGACGGCGACGAGGTCATGTCGTGGACCCGCACCGTCATGGTCTACAAGCGCGACGCCCCGCACGACAAGGACCTCTTCCCGGTCGCGAAGACCGGCCCGATGACCGCATGATCCGCCTGGACTTCCAGCCCTGGGGCGAGAGCCTGGCCGAGCTGGCCGACGCGGCCCGTCGCGCCGAGGACGCCGGCGCGGGCGTGCTGTGGGCCCCGGAACTGCACCGCAGCGCCCCGGTGACCGCTGCCGCGCTGGCCGCCACGACCACCCGCGTCGGCGTCGGCACCGGCATCGCGCTCGCGTTCGCCCGCAGCCCCATGCTCACCGCGCTGTCCGCGCTCGACCTCGACGAGCTGTCCGGCGGCCGGTTCCGCCTCGGCCTGGGCACGGGCGTGCGCCGCCTGATCGGCGACTGGCACGGCATGCCGTTCGACCCGCCCGTGGCCCGGCTGCGCGACACCGTGGCGATCATCCGAGCCGTCGTGGCTGGCGCGTACACCGGGGAGCCGATCGAGCACACCGGCGAGGCGTCGATCGCGGTGCGCGGCTGGCGGCGGCCGTACCCGCCGGTCCGCGAGCGCATCCCGGTCTACCTGGCCGCGATGGGCCCGGCGATGACCGCCCTGGCCGGCGAGATCGGCGACGGCTGGCTGTCGCACGAGCTGTGCCCGCCCGGCCACCTGGCCGACACGATCCTGCCCGTGCTGCGCAAGGGCTCCGCCCGCAACCGGAACAGGGTGACGAGCGCCGGAACGGCGACGGGCGCCGGACAAGCGACGAACACCGGCCCGGTGACGGGCGCCGGAACAGCCGCGAGCGCCGCCACGGCGGTGTTGCCGGGCAGGACTCCGGAGGTCGTGGTGTCGGCCTGCTGCTCCGTCGACGCCGACCCGGTCGTGGCCCGGGACCGGGCGCGCGGAGTGGTCGGCTTCTACGCCAGCGTGCAGACCTACGCCGACCTCTTCGCCGAGTACGCCGACGAGCAAGCGGCCGTCGTCGCCGCGCGTCGCGAGGGCCGCGCCGCCGAAGCCCTCGCGGAGTTCGTGCCCGCGCCGATGGCGGCCGCGTACACCCTCAGCGGCACCCGTGACGACGTCGCCGCCGGGATCGCCCGGTACGACGGGCTGGCCGACGCCGTCAAGCTGTCGCCGCCGACGCACGGGCTCGCCCCGGCGCAGATCAGGGTCGCCCAGAACGCGATCATCGACCTCATCCGGGAGCTGGCGTGAGACCACTGGCCGACATCCGCGTGATCGCCGTCGAGCAGTACGGCGCGGGCCCGTTCGGCAGCCTGCACCTGGCCGACCTCGGCGCGGAGATCATCAAGATCGAGGACCCGTCGTCGGGCGGCGACGTCGGCCGCTACGTGCCGCCGTACACCGACGGCGAGGACTCCCTGTTCTTCGAGACCTTCAACCGGGGCAAGCGCTCGCTGTCGCTCGACCTGTCCACGGCCGCGGGGCGCGAGGTGTTCGAGGACCTGGTCGCCGAGTCCGACGCCGTCTACTCCAACCTGCGCGGCGACGTGCCCGCCCGGATGTGCCTGACCTACGCCGACCTCAAGCACCTCAACCCGCGCATCGTGTGCTGCTCGCTGACCGGCTTCGGGATGACCGGGCCGCGCGCCAGGCAGCCCGGCTACGACTACATCCTGCAGGGCCTGGCCGGCTGGATGTCGCTGACCGGCGAACCCGACGGCCCGCCCGCCAAGTCGGGGCTGTCCATGGTGGACTACTCCGGCGGCTTCGTCGCGGCGATGGCGCTGCTCGCGGGCGTGCACGCGGCCCGGCGCGACGACCGGGGCATGGACTGCGACCTGAGCCTGTTCGACACCGCCATCGGCCTGCTCACCTACCCGGCGACCTGGCACCTCAGCGCCGGGTTCGCCCCCGCGCGCACCCGGCACTCGGCGCACCCGTCGCTGGTGCCGTTCCAGGTGTTCGCGGCCGCCGACGGGTGGCTGGTGGTCGGCTGCGCCAAGGAGAAGTTCTGGCGGCGGCTGGCCGAGGTGCTGGAGCTGCCGGGCGACCCGCGCTTCGCCACGTTCGCGCAACGGCAGCAGCACCGCGACGAGCTGCTGGAGATCCTGGAGCGGGCGTTCGCGACCCGGACCGTGGCCGGCTGGCTCGCCGTGCTGGAGCCCGCCGGAGTGCCCTGCGGGCCGGTCAACGACGTGGCCGCCGCGCTGGCCGAGCCGCACACGCAGGCCCGCAACATGATCGTGCGGACCGAGCACCCGGCCTTCGGCACGGTCACCCAGGTCGCCTCGCCGGTGCGGGTCGGCGACGAGGCACCCGCCTACCGCCGCGCCCCGCGCCGCAACGAGGACTTCGGCTACGTGACCGACGACCTGCTCGGCTACAGCCCGGAGCAGGTCGCGCGGCTGCGCGCGGCAGGGGCCTTCGGTGCCTGACCTGATCGCCTGGGCGGCGGGCCTGACCTGGGCGGAGATCCCCGCGCCGGTCCGCGCCGCCGCGCGCTCGCGGCTCCTCGACGGGCTGGGCTGCCTGATCGCGGGCGTACGCCGAGCCGAAGCACCCGCCGCCGAGCAGGTCGCCCGCAGCCTCGGCGGCCCACCCGAGGCGACGCTGTTCGGCCACGTCGCCGCGCCGCACCCGCCGATCAGGATCGGTGCCGCCGCGGCCGCGTTCGGCAACGCGGTCGCGATGCACGCGCTGGACTTCGACGACACCCACGCCACCGGGCTCGTGCACGCGACCACGGTCACCGCGCCGGTGGCGCTGGCGCTGGCCGAGCAGACCGGGGCGAGCGGCGAGGACCTGCTGGCGGCGTACACGGCAGGTCTGGAGGTCGTGTGCCGGCTGGGCGCCGCGGCACCGCATGCGTTCCACGCCCGGGGTGTGCACGCGACCTCGGCCTGCGGCACGATCGCCGGGGCCGTGGTCGCCGCGCGGCTGCTCGGGCTGGACGCCGCGACCACCGCGCACGCCGCCGGAATCGCCGCCAGCGGTTCGTCCGGGCTGCTGGAGTTCCTGCACACCGGCGGCTCGACCAAGCAGCTGCACCCCGGCTTGGCGGCCCACGCGGCGATCGTCGCCGCCCGGCTGGCGGCAGCGGGCGCGACCGGCCCGGCGGGTTTCCTCGACGGCGCGAACGGGCTGTTCGCGGCGCTGGCGGGGCGTGCCCCGGACGCCGGGATGCTGCGCGGCGGGCTGGGTGAGCGCTGGGAGGCGGCGCGGATCACCGTGAAGCCCTATCCGGCCTGCCGGCTCAGCCACGCCGTCATCGACGCGGCCGCGCTGCTGCGCCGCGACGTGGACGTCTCGCAGATCACCGCCGTCGTCGTGCGGCTGCACCCCGACGCGCTGCCGATCGTCGGCGGGGCCGGGCTGCCGTCCACGCCGTACGCGGCGAAGTTCTCCGCGGCCTGGTGCGTGGCGGCGATGCTGCGCGACGGGGCGCTGCCGGTCGAGGTGTTCGACGACCCGTTCCGTCCCGACATCGTCGCGCTGGCCCGGCGGGTGGCGATCGAGCCGCTGCGCCAGGACGTGCCGACCGCCGCGGCGGACGCGCCGGGCCACGTCCGCGCGCAGCTGGCGCACGGCGGCGTGCGCGAGGTCGGCGTGCCCCGGTGCGGCGGCGGGGCCGACGACCCCGGACTGGACGAGCTGCTGGTGGCCAAGGCCCGCGCCAACCTGGGCGAGCGGGCCGACGCGGTGCTCGCGGCGCTGGCCGCGCTGCCCACCGCACCCGACGTGAAGGAGCTGGTGACGTGCCTGGCCTGACGATCCACCTGCCCGCGGTCGGCGGATACGCCCACGCGGCCGCCGCCCTGGCGGCGCACGAGCGGGAACCCTCCGACATCGTGCACGTCGTCGAGTACGTCACGGCGGCGGTCGATCCCGCCGCCGTCGCCGCGGGGCGGGACGTGCTGCTGGACGGCATGGTGGCCCCGGTGTCGACGATCCCGGTGCGCGGTTTCCCCGGCAGCGCCGACCCGTACCGCGTCGGGGTCACGGCGTACCCCGGCGGCGGCGTGCTGCGCGGCACGGACCGCGACGTGCTGCGCGTCGCCGACGGCGTGGTCTACCTGCCCAGCGTGTACACCACCGAGGGCGAGTTCGCCGAGCAGTACCGGGCCTGCCTGCTGCGGGTGCGCGAGCTGCTGTCCCCGCTGCGGCTCGGCCTGGACGCCCTGGTGCTCACCACCGACTACACCGCCACCGCCACTCGCGCGTCGTACCCGCGCTGCGGGCGGCCGCGCCGCGAGCTGCTCGGCGACGGCCCCGTGCACCCGGGCGCGGCCGGCATCCTGGTGGACGTGCCGCTCGCGCCCGGCGCGATGGTGGCGCTCGACGCGGTCGCCGCCACCGGCCCGCTGCACGCGGTGAACCCCGGCTGGGCCAGGTATGACACGCTCACCTACCAACCCGCGGCGGTCGCCGGGCGGCACGTGTTCGGGTCCGGGTTCGGCGCGCTCGACCCCGTCACGCAGACCGCCGTGCACGGGGGTGACCTGCTCGCCCAGGCCGCCTTCGTGTACGGCAACATCGCCGCGGTGTTCGGCGCGGCCGGTGGCGCGGAAACGGTGTCGCTGCTGGAGTACGTCACCCCGGACGCGGTCGCGGCCTACCCGCGCCTGGCCGAGCTGCGTGCCGACTACTTCCCGGGCGCGGTGGTGACCTCGGTGGTCTGCGACGCGCTGCTGCGCCCGGAGTTCCTGATCGAGGTCGTGCCGCGCGGCCTGCTGCCCGAGCGGGCAGCGGCATGAGCACGCGGGCGGCGAACGGCGAGGCGAGGTCGTGACCATGCTGAGCGAGCAGCTGCGGGCGCAGCTCGGACGCGAGGTGGTCTACACCGCGCCGGAGGAGATCGGTCGCGCCGCGATCCGGTACTTCGCCCAGGCGATCGGGGCCGTCGACCCGGCGTACACCAGCGGCGACGATCCCGAAGCGCCGCCGACGATGATCTGCGAGACGAACCAGTACGCCAACCTGCCGGCCGACGCCGACGGTTACCCCGGCCACGGCTGGCACCTCGACGTGCCCGGCGCGCGGCTGGTGCGCGGCGGCAACGCCTACGAGTTCCACCAGCCCGCCCGCGCGTCCGACGTGCTCACGGTGACCTGGCGGCTGGAGTCGATGACCGAGCGCGTCACCGGCGGCGGCACGCCGATGCTGGTGGTGCTGTCCACCGCGACCTACCGCAACCAGCGCGCCGAGCTGCTGGCCGTGAACGCCGAGACGCTGATCTACCTGGGCGGTGGCGCATGAGCGAGCATCGCGAGCGAGTCAGCGCGGTGGGCGAGCGGCTGCCGGAGCTACGGCGCACGATCACACTGCCCGACATGATCGCGTACGCGGGCGCGACCTGGGACTGGCACCGCCTGCACTACGACCCGGACCACCTCGCCGGGCGCGGCCTGACCCGGCCCGTCGTCGACGGGCAGCTGTTCGGCGCGCTGCTGGCCGAGCTGGTGCGCGGCTGGGCCGGACCCGGCGCCGTGCTGACCCGGCTGCACCTGCGCTTCGCCGCGCTGGTGTTCGCCGGCGAGACGGTCGTCGCCACCGGCGAGGTCGTCGAGGTCGACGGGGACACGGTGATCCTCACCCTGAAGGTCACCGTGGCCGACGACGGCCGCGTCGCCGTGCACCCGGCCGGCGCGACCGTGGTCCTGGTGGCACCGTGAGCGTCGCGATCGTCGGGGCGGCCGAGTGCGATCTAGGGCAGACCGGGCTGTCCACGCAGCACCTGCTGGCACAGGCGGTGGTCCGGGCACTCGACGACGCGGGGCTGCGGGTGTGCGACGTGGACGGCATCGCCACCACCGGGCACGGGCGCTTCCCCGCGACGCAGCTCGCCGACCAGCTGGGCCTGTGCCCGTCGTGGACGGACTCGACCGCCGCCGGGGGAGCCGTCTTCGAGATGTACGTCGCCCGCGCCGCCCAGGCCATCGCCGCCGGGCAGTGCACCGTCGCGGTGATCGCGTTCGCCTCGAACCAGCGCTCGGCCCGCGCCCGCCGCATCGGCGGCGTCTACGACCCGGCCACCCCGGAAGCGCAGTTCGAGCAGCCGTACCAGCCGCTGTGGCCGCTGTCCTACTACGCCATGACCGCGCAGCGCTACCTGCACACCTACCGGCTGGACCGGGCCGACCTGGCCCGCGTCGCGGTCGCCGCGCGTGAGCACGCGCTGCGTAATCCAGCAGCGTTCCGGCACGCCGCCGGGCCGCTGACCGTCGAGGAGGTGCTCGCCGCGCCGATGATCTCCAGCCCGCTGGGCGCGCTGGACTGCTGCCTGGTCACCGACGGCGGCGGCGCGATCGTGCTGACCTCCCTGGACCGCGCCCGCCACCTGGCGAAGACACCGGTGCGCGTGCTCGGCTACGGCGAGTCGGTCACCCACGCGGCGATGGCCACGCCGGACGATCTGCTCAGCACGGGCGCGGCCGCGTCCGGGGCGCGCGCGTTCGCCCGCGCGGCGGTGCGACCGGAGGAGATCGACGTCATCCAGCTCTACGACTCGTTCACCGTCAGCGTGCCGCTGGGCCTGGAGCAGCTCGGCTTCTGCCCGCCCGGCACGGGGGTGCACTGGGCGGGCGTGCCGGTGAACACCACCGGCGGCGGCCTGTCCTACTGCCATCCCGGTCAGCTGGGTGTGCTGCTGCTGGTCGAGGCGGTGCGCCAGCTGCGCGGCGAGTGCGGCGCACGCCAGGTCGACGGCGCGGCCACCGCGCTGGTCCACGGCACCGGCGGCATCGCGTCCAGCCACGCCACCGTCATCCTGGGGGTCCGGTGACCGAGATCCCCGAGGACGAGGTCACCGCGCCCTGGTGGGACGCCACGCGCGAGCGGCGGCTCACGGTGCAGCGCTGCGCCCGCTGCGGGCTGGCCCAGCTGCCGCCGCGCGTGCTGTGCACCGGTTGCGGCAGCCGCGCGTCACGGCTGGAGCCGGTGGACGGGCGGGGTGTCGTGGACTCGTACACCGTGATCCACCGTGCCGCCGACCCGGCGGCCGAGGCGCCCTACACCGTGGCCAGGGTGCGGCTGGCGGAAGGGCCGATCCTGCTCACCGCGCTGGTGGGCACACCTGAGCCGCGGTGCGACCTGCCCGTGACCCTGGCCTGGCGGCCACTGCCCGACGGGCGGGCGCTGCCCGTCTTCACCACCGAGGAGTGAACCCGTGGACTTCGAGCTCAACGACGAGCAGCGGCTGCTGCGCGAGACCATCCGCGCCTTCGCCGACCGCGAGATCCGTCCGGTGGCCCGGGAATGGGAGGCATCCGGCCGGTACCCGACGGAGATCGTCGCGACCATGCGCGAGCTGGGCCTGTTCGGCCTGACCGTGCCGGAGCAGTACGGCGGCCTCGGTGCCGACCTGGTCTCCTTCTCGATCGTCTTCGAGGAGATCGCCCGGGCGTGGATGGGCATCGCGGGCATCCTGGGCAGCCACTCGCTGTCCTGCTGGCTCATCGCCCGGCACGGCACCGCCGAGCAGAAGGACCGCTACTTGCCCGAACTCGCCACCGGAGCACGCCGCACCGGCATCGCGCTGACCGAACCCGACGCGGGCACCGACCTGCAGGGCATCCGCACCACGGCCCGCCGCGACGGCGACCACTACGTGCTGAACGGGCGCAAGACCTGGATCACCAACGCCCGGCATGCCGATCCGTTGCCGGTGCTGTGCAAGACCGACCCGTCCGCCGACCCCGCGCACCGGGGGATGTCGGTGCTGCTCGTCGAGGCCGGCACGCCCGGCTTCGAGGTGCTGCGCGACCTGCCGAAGCTCGGCTACAAGGGTCCCGAGTCGTGCGAGCTCGTGTTCGACGAGGTGCGGGTGCCCGCGACGGCACTGCTCGGCGGGGTCGAGGGACGGGGTATGCAGCAGGTGCTGTCCGGGTTGGAGATCGGGCGGATCAACGTCGCCGCGCGGGCGCTGGGCATCGCGCAGGAGGCCTACGACACCGCGCTGGCGTACGCGAACCAGCGGGAGGCGTTCGGGCAGAAGATCGGCGAGTTCCAGGCGATCCAGCTCAAGCTCGCGGACATGGCGATGAAGGTGCAGTCGTCGCGGCTGCTGGTGCACTGGGCCGCGTCGCGCGCCGACGCCGGACACCGCGTCGACCTGGAGGCGGGCATGGCCAAGGCGCACGCCTCCGAGGCGGCCGTCGACTGCGCCCTGCTGTCGATGCAGGTCCACGGCGGGTACGGGTACTCGCCCGAGTTCGGCGTCGAGCGCCTCTACCGCGACGCGCCGCTGATGATGATCGGCGAGGGGACGAACGACATCCAGCGCATCGTCATCGCCCGCGCGCTGCTGGCCGGCAAGGGCGCGATCGGATGAGGTCCTACCTGTACGTGCCCGGCGACAACCCGGTGAAGCTGGCCAAGGCGCTGACCGTCGGCGCGGACGCCCTCATCGTCGACCTGGAGGACGCCGTACCCCCGTCCGGGAAGGACGCCGCCCGCGCCGCGGTGGCCGACTTCCTGGCGGATGCGGCTGCTGCCGTGGACGGGGCGGCGCGGCCGCGGGTGTGGGTGCGGGTGAATCCGGGGGAGTTGGGGCACGCCGACGCGGCGGCGGTGGTCGGGCCGGGGCTGGCCGGGTTGTGTGTGGCGAAGACGGAGTCGGTGGCGCAGCTGTCCGCACTGGACGGTGTGCTGGCCGGGCTGGAGGCGGCGGCGGGGCTGGTGGTGGGCTCGACGAAGGTCGTGCCGCTGCTGGAGTCGGCGGCGGCGGTGCTGGCCGCCCCGGCGATCGCGCGCGGGCCACGGGTGGCGCGGTTGCAGCTGGGTGAGGCGGATCTGGCCGCTGACCTGGGCGTCACCCTCGGACCGGACGAGCGCGAGCTGCTCTGGGCCCGCTCGCAGGCCGTGCTGGCCGGCGCGGCGGCGGGCATCGCCCCGCCGGTCGCGCCGGTCTCGGTGAACTTCCGCGACCTCGACGCCCTGCGCGCTTCGACGGTCGCTCTCCAACGGCTGGGTTTCCGCGGCCGGGCCTGCATCCATCCGGCCCAGCTCCCGGTGGTGCACGAGGTCTTCACCCCGACGGAGCCGGAACTCGCCGCGGCCCGTGATCTGGTGGCCCGGCACGAGCAGGCGATGCGGGACGGCTCCGGCGTCTGCCTGGACGCCCACGGCCACCTGGTCGACGAGGCCGTGGTCCGCTCCGCCCGCCGCCTCCTCACCCAGGACTGACCCAGGCTCGCCCCAGCGGGCAAGATCGCTCGACTTGCCTGGCACCTGTGCGAATCACCGTTCAAGATATGCGCGGGTGCCAGGCAAGTCAGACGATCAAGGCACGGCGGTGGCGGCGTCGAGGTCGTGCAGGCCCTTGAAGGTGTCGGTCTGGATGGAGCCGTGCGGGACGCCTGCGTTGTGCAGGTGCTCGACCGCGCCGGAGATGAACGCGTCCGATCCGGCCACCAGGTATGCCGCGGGCGGCTCGACGTCGCCGACGGCGGCCAGGGTGTCGGCGAGCTCGGCTCGGCCGACCTGGTGGTACGCGATCGGCATGGCCGCGAACTCCGTGCCGAACAGGTAGTCCGCGCGCGCCGCGTGGACCAGCGCGACCGGGGTCTGCGGCTGGTGTACGCGCAGGTGGCGCAGGATCGAGCGGAACGGCGTCACGCCGATGCCGCCGCCGACGAGCACGAGCGGCCGGGTCGGGTCCTCGGGCAGCTTCAGATGGCCGCCGATGCCGAACACCTGCATCGCCGCACCCGGTGCCAGCGACCGGAAATGCTGTTGGAACGGCGACCCGGAGGCGTGGTCGAGGGTGAACCAGACCTCGTCGTCGCCGGGTGCGGAGGCGAACGAGATCTCCCGCACCGGCTTGGCGAACCGCCGCAGCAACTGCGGGAAGAACAGGTGCCCGTACTCGCCGGGCGCGAAGCTCAGGTCGCCCTGCGGGCGGAAGCGGTACGTCACCACGTCGCCGTACTCGTGGGTGCTGCCGATCAGGTGCAGTCGGGCCATGGGGCTGTCTCTCCTCGCTCGCTGTCGCACATCCTCGCCTGATCGCGCGGCCGCGTCCAGAACCGCCGGACCGATGCCCGCGGTGAAGCCATAGGAGTATCGAAAACCATCGACTCCGGAGGTGGGCCGCGGATAGCTTCTGGGCTCCCCACCCTTCGGAGAGGAGCCACGCCCATGGCTCTGCAACTGTCCCGCGGCCGGGCGGTCGCACCGCTCGCGGCCACCGCGCTGCTGCTCCTGGCGACGGTGCTCACCGGCTCGGCCACCGCCCGCCCCGCCGATCCGGCCCCGGAGTTCCGCGCGTTCGGCGCGGACGCCAGGCCGATCGCGCTGCCCGCCGACGACCCCGACCGCGGGCTGGTCCACCGGGGCCTGACCGCCGACACCGCCGGTCCGTGCGTCGGCGGCATGCGCGTCGTCGCGGTCACGCCGGTCATGTGCACGCACGGCCCCGACGCCCCGCCCGCGGGGCTGGCCGTGAACCGGCGCATCCCCGCCACGCAGGCCCTGTCCGCCCCGGCGGCGCTGGCCGTCTGCGAGGGCGACGGGGTGTCCGGCCGCCGCGTCGAGGTGCTCTACGTGCACGGCGCCACCAACCGGTACGACCAGTACCGGGAGACGTTCCGCACCCTCGCCGAGGGCATGGACGTGATCTACAACGAGAGCGCCCGGGAGACCGGCGGCGAGCGGCACATCCGCTTCGTCACCGAGAACGTCAACGGCGCGTGCCGGCCCGTGGTGCGCCGGGTGCAGGTCGCCCAGTCGGCCCTGGGCGAGTTCGGGGCCAGCGTCAACGCGGTGCGGGCGCAGGGCTACAGCCGCACCGACCGCAAGTACGTGATGCTGGTCGAGGCGAACGTGTACTGCGGCATCGGCGGCTTCGCCGGGGACACCCGCAAGACCGACGACAACCGGTCCAACTTCGGCCCGGAGTACGGCCGGTCCGACAACGGCTGCTGGACGGCCGCCGTGGCCAGCCACGAGCTGGGGCACAACCTGGGTGCGGTGAACAACAACGCCCCCAACGCCTCCGGCGGCGCGCACTGCACCGACGAGTGGGACGTGATGTGCTACTCCGACGAGCCGAACCACCCGCCGATGCGCTTCGTCTGCGGCGACCGGTCCCATGACGAGCGGCTGGACTGCCGGCACGACGACTACTACAGCACCAACCCGGCGGCCGGGTCGTACCTGGCGAACAACTTCAACGTCGCGGACAACCTGTTCCTGATCCGCGGCGGCGGCGCGCCCGCGCGGCCGATCGGGAACCCGGTGTCGGGCCGCTGCCTGGACGTGTCGGGCGGGCGGACCGAGGACGGCACGAAGACGCAGCTGTGGGACTGCCTGAACAACCCGGCGCAGCAGTGGCGGCAGGTCGGCAACACGCTGGTCAACCCGAACTCGGGCAAGTGCCTGGACGTGGCGGGCGCGAGCACCGCCGACGGGGCCGTGGTGCGGCTGTGGACCTGCCTGAACAACTCGGCGCAGCAGTGGGTCATGCAGGCGAACGGCAACATGGTCAACCCGGCGTCGGGCAAGTGCCTCGACGCCGACGCCTGGGGCACGGCCAACGGCACCACCACGATCCTGTGGGCGTGCGGCGCCGGTCCGCAGTCCAACCAGGTCTGGTTCTGGCGCTGAGCTCCCGTAGCCGACGTCGGGAAGGGCACCTTCTACATCGCGGAGCGATGGGACGGCGCCCTTCCCGGGTTCGGTCGAGGCGGTGCGGGGCGAATGTGGCTGTTTGGGGGTATTGGGCGGTCCGATGGGTTGACAATCGAGCGGGACGTCGACGTCGGCGGAGGGTGCACGGTGGACTTCATCCAGCAGTCGCTGATCGACCCGGTCAGCGCGTTCCTCTGGAACTACGTGCTGGTCTACCTGCTCATCGGCGCGGGCCTCTACTTCACCCTGCGGACCCGCGCCGTGCAGTTCCGGCTGTTCCCCAAGATGATCTCCGAGATGCGCGGGTCGCGCTCCGGCGAGGACACCGGGGTCTCGTCGTTCCAGGCGTTCTGCGTGGGCCTGGCGTCCCGGGTGGGCACCGGCAACATCGCCGGGGTGGCCATCGCGCTGACCCTCGGCGGGCCCGGCGCGATCTTCTGGATGTGGGTGGTCGGCCTGGTCGGCATGGCGACCGCGTTCGTGGAGGCGACGCTCGCGCAGGTGTTCAAGGTGCGCGGGCCCGACGGTGCGTTCCGCGGCGGCCCCGCCACCTACATCCAGCGCGGGCTGGGCTCGCGGACCTGGGGCAAGGTCTTCGCGGTGCTGCTGATCCTCACCTTCGGCATCGCGTTCAACATGGTGCAGGCCAACACGATCGCCGACGTGGTCAGCACCCTGCGCTCCAGCGACCGCCAGCTCGGGGTGGCGCTGGTGCTGGTGCTGGCGACCGCGCCCGTGCTGTTCGGCGGCATCCGGCGCATCGCGCGGGTCGCCGAATACGTGGTGCCGGTCATGGCGGCGGTCTACCTGCTGTTGGCCGCGCTGATCGTGCTGCTCAACCTCGGCGAGGTGCCGGGCATGCTCGCCACGATCGTGAAGTCGGCGTTCGGCCTGGACCCGGCCCTGGCCGGTGTCGCGGGCGGGATCAGCGCCGCGCTGCTCAACGGCGCCAAGCGCGGCCTGTTCTCCAACGAGGCCGGCATGGGCAGCGCCCCCAACGCGGCGGCCACCGCGACCACGACCCATCCCGCGCGGCAGGGCCTGATCCAGTCGCTGGGCGTCTTCGTCGACACCATCCTGATCTGCACCGCCACGGCCTTCATCGTGATGCTCGGCGGGGACGACGTGTACCGGCCGGGCCAGGCGACGGCGGACACCGGCGCGTCGCTGACCCAGGCGGCCGTCGCGGCCCAGCTCGGCGGTTGGAGCAACTGGCTGATGGCCGTGCTGGTCACCGTGTTCGCGTTCTCGTCGATCCTGGGCAACTCCTCGTACGCCCTGGTCAACCTCGACTTCCTGCGCGCGAGCCCGGCCGTGGAGACGGCGTTCCGGATCGTGGTGCTGGTGGCGGTCGCGATCGGCTCGGTGGTGGCGCTGGAGCCGGTATGGGCGCTCGCCGACGTCGCGATGGCGCTCATGGCGCTGGTGAACCTGACCGCGATCCTGCTGCTCGGCAAGTGGGCGTTCGGGATGCTCGACGACTTCGAGGCGGCCGCGCGCGGCGGCCGTGAGCCCGCCTTCACCGCGACCGGCAACCCGCACCTGCCCCGGCCGCTGGTCGGCGACGTCTGGCCCTAGGGCGGGCCGGTCAGCGGGGCCGCGTCAGCGCCAGCAGCTCGGCGGCCGGGCGAAGCGCGCGCGTGGCCGCCGACACCGCCGCGGCCTGCGCGGTGGACAGGCCGGCGGCGTTCAGGCGGAACTTGAGGTCCAGGTCGGCGCTGCTCAGCGGGTGACGCTCGCTGCCTCGCGACGAGTCGACCCGGTGTTCGAGCAGCCTGCCGCCGGTGGTGCGGACCCGCAGCACGGCCGCGAACGCGTTCGGGAACAGCTCGGTGGCGCGCTCGTCGGCCACGCAGGTCACCCGCGCCGCCAGCGCCAGCACGGCTTCGTCCAGCTCGCGGAAGTCGGCCGTGCCCACGCCGAGCCCGCCCCCGCCGAGCAGCGCCGCGGCGACCGTGTACGGCCCGGAGAACTTCCCGTGGTACGCCGTCTGCGGGCGGGCCTTGTCGGCGGCGGGCTCGGCGATGGTGCGCAGCACGGGCGCGGCCACCCCCAGCTCGATCGACGCCACGTCGGCGGCGCGCAGCCCGGCCGCCCGCAGCGCGAGCGCGCAGTCGATGCCCGGATGCGTGAAATGGTTGGTCGGGTAGGGCTTGTAGACGGTCCGGGACAGTTCCCACCGCTCGCCCAGGCCGCCGAGCAGGGCGTCGGCGTCGAAGACCCCCGAGGTGTACGCGGCGAAGAAGCCGAAACGCCCCTCCAGCACCGTCGGCGGCCCGGTGAGCCCGTCGGCGGCGAACACGGCGGCGCTGACCCCGGCGTGCGCGGCCCAGCCGCAGTGCGCCTTCTTGACCGTGCCACCGGTCCGGTTGGCCTCCAGCAGCCCCGCGCCCATGGACGCGGCGATGCCCATCGCGTGCCCGATCCCGGCCGCGTCCAGCCCGTACAGCAGCCCCGCGGCGGCGGCCCCGCCGATCGTGCCGCAGATCGAGGTGGCGTGCAGGCCGTGTTCGAAGAAGACGGAGTTGCGCAGCTCCCGGTCGTAGGCGGCCATGCCGAGCCGGTTGCAGATCTCTATCCCGGCGGCGACCGCGCGGACCAGCGCGGGACCGTCCGCACCGACGGCCTCGGCGGCGGCCAGCGCGGCAGGCACGATGCTCGCGCTCGGGTGCAGCACCGACGGCAGGTGCGTGTCGTCGAAGTCGAGCGCGTGCGCCATGACCCCGTTGACCAGCGCCGCGGCGGGCGCGGGCAGCCGGTCTCCCGCGCCGATCACGGTCGCCTCGGGCGTGCCGCCCCACCGGCGCACCGACGCGAGCACCGCCCGCACCGCCGGATCGTCCTGCGCGGCCAGCGCCAGCCCGAGGATGTCGAGGATGCGCCCCGGCACCCCGTCCGGGACCACGCCGTCCCGGCAGCCCACGGCGAATTCCGCGAGCCGGTGCACCGCCTTGTCCACGGCGACAGGCGACCCGGGACCGGAACCAGCAGCTCCGGAACCAGCAGCTCCGGAACCAGCAGCACCGGGAGCAGCGGCTCCGGGAGCAGGGGCACCGGGAGCAGGGGCACCGGGATCGGTGGCGCGGGAAGCGATGGCGGCCCCGATGGGGTCGGGTCCGGGGGTCATGCGAGCACCGCCAGGGGGCGGACAGGGGCGCCGGTCGCGCCGACCAGGGGCAGCGGGTTGAGCACGAGCAGGATCTCGCGGGCACCGGTGGCCAGCAGCGGGTCGAGGTTCATCGTCTCCACGATGTGGACGCCGTGCTCCACCAGCAGCACCCGGTGCGCGGGCAGCACGGCGTGGCCGCGTCCGGCCGGGATGTGCTCGAAGGCGATGGTCTCCGCCCCGACGGCAGCGGGGGAGTGCGCGGCCAGCCAGTGCGCGGCGGCCTCGTCCGGGCCGGGGGTGCCGTCGCGGGCACCGATGAAGGCGTCGTGTTCGGACCAGCGGCGGGACCAGCCGGTGCCGATGAGGATCACCTCGCCGGGGACGAGGGTCAGGTCTCTCGCGGCGCGGCCGAGGTCGTCGGGCGTGATCGCGTACCCGGCGGGAAGCACGTCCACGCCGTGTACCCGGGCCACGTCCAGGATCACGGCGCGGCCCAGGTAGGGCGGGAACGTGTCGATGCCGAGGTCGCTGAAGCCCAGGTGGGACTGCAGCGGGCCGGCGGGGCGGCCGCCGTGCAGCAGGCCGTCCTGCGACACGTGCGACAGCGCGTCGACGTGCGTGCCGACGTGCCCGCCGGTCACGATCAGCTCGTTGGCCGCGGAGCCGCCGTCGGGCCTGGTCATGTCGCCGTGCCGGCGCTCCAGCGCCATCCGGAACGGCGGGTGGTTCGGCGACTGCGGCATGCCCCGCCGCATCGGCTGCGCCAGGTCGATCACTCGCCGCCCGCGCAGTGCCTCCCACGGTGTGACCGTGCTGCCGAATCCGCCGCTCGGCGTGGCGAGGCCGGGCCGGGCCGCACCGCTGTCGGGTGTCGCGATGCCGCTCTGCGGGACCGTGCCGTGCGGTGTCGAGGTGTCGACCGAGGCGGCTGATGCCGGCCGCGACCGGCCGCTCGGTGCCGGCAGCAGTGCGTGCCGGTCCTGGTCGAGGCCCTGCATCAGATCACCCCGGTGTCGCGCAGTGCGGTCAGCTCGTCGTCGGTGAGGCCGAGCCGGTCGCGGTAGACGGCGTCGTTGTCGGCTCCGCGGGGCCGACCGGTCCAGCCGATCCGGCCGGGCGTCTGCGACATCCGGTAGAGCACGTTGGGCATGCGCAGCGGCCCGAGCGCGGGGTCCTCGATCGTGGTGATCGAGTCCAGGGCGGTGAACTGCGGGTCGGCGAAGACGTCGGCGATGTCGTAGATCGGCGCGACCGCGGCCTGGGCCTCGTCGAACGCCTTGGCCACCTCGTCGAGGTCGCGCTGCGCGATCCAGGCGCCGACGTGGGCGTCCAGCTCGTCGGCGTGCGCGGCGCGGCCCGCGCCGGTGGCGAACCAGGGCTCGGCGATGACCTCGGGGTGGCCGACCAGGTGCATGACCCGTTCGGCGATGGCCTGGGCGCTGGTCGACACGGCGACCCAGCGGCTGTCGCGGGTGCGGTACGTGTTGCGCGGCGCGTTGTTGACCGAGCGGTTGCCCGTGCGCTGCTGCACGAGCCCGAGCTGGTCGTACGCCATGGCCTGCATGCCCAGCACGGTCAGCATCGGCTCGACGATGGCCAGGTCGATCACCTGCCCGGTGCCGCCGCGCGCGTCGCGGTGGTAGAGCGCGGTCATCACCGCCTGCGCGCAGGTCAGCGCGGAGATGCCGTCGGCCAGCCCGAACGGCGGCAGGGTGGGCGGCCCGTCGGGTGCGCCGGTGATCGCGGCGAAGCCGCTCATCGCCTCGGCGAGCGTGCCGAACCCGGGCCGGTGGGCGTACGGGCCGTGCTGGCCGAACGCGGTGACCCGGGCGACGACCAGGCGCGGGTTGACCTCGTGCAGGGCTTCGGGCGACAGGCCCCAGCGCTCCAGGGTGCCGGGCCGGAAGTTCTCGATGAGCACGTCGGCTTCGGACAGCAGCCGCCGGGCCAGTGCCGCCCCCTCGGCGCGACCGAGGTCGAGGGTGACCGTCTGCTTGTTGCGCCCCAGCATGGTCCACCACAGCGGCACCCCGTCGCGGGCCGGGCCGTGTCCCCGGGACGGGTCGCCCTTGGCCGGGTGCTCGATCTTGATCACGTCCGCGCCGTAGTCGCCGAGGATCGTCGCGGCGAGGGGTCCGGCGAAAAGGGTCGCGGCGTCGACGACGGTGACGCCGGACAGGGCGGCGGGCGGCATGGGGGAACCGTACACGCCCTACCCTCAAAAAGGAAACCTCGTTACAGTGTGCGAAACGCACTCCTGGGAGGACCACCGTGGCACGATACGATCTGCTGGTCAAGGACGGAACACTGGTGCTGCCGTATGCCGGCACGGTACGCGCCGATCTCGCCGTACGCGACGGGAAGATCGCGGCGATCGCCGACGACCTCGACCCGGCCGCGGCCGACGAGGTCGTCTCGGCGCAGGACCGGCTGGTCTTCCCCGGTGCCGTCGACGCCCACTACCACCTGGGCATCTACAGGGACCTGGCCCTGGACGCCGCCGAGGAGACCCGCTCCTCGCTGGTCGGCGGGGTGACCACGGTGCTGTCCTACTTCCGCACCGGCCAGCACTACCTCAACCGCACCGGCCCCTACGGCGAGATCTTCCCGCAGGTGCTGGACGCGGTGGCCGGGCACGCCTGGACCGACTACGGCTTCCACCTCGCGCCGATGGACACCGCGCAGGTCGGCGAGGTGCCCGCGCTGATCGACGAGCACGGCGTCAGCTCGTTCAAGTACTACATGTTCTACAAGGGATTCAACCTGTCCGCCGACTCCCGCGACGCCAAGTCGTTCACCATGAGCGACGAGTACGACCTCGGCCACCTGTACCAGATCATGGAGGCGGTCGCGGCGAACCAGCGCGCGGGCCGCCGGGTCTCGCTGTCGCTGCACTGCGAGCAGGCCGAGCTGATGCGGCTGTTCATCGACCGGGTCCGGGCCGCGGGTGACCCGCAGACCCTGAAGGCGTACTCCGACGCGCGCCCGCCGCTGACCGAGCAGGTCGCCATCGGCGAGGCGACGACGCTGGCCGGCGCGACCGGCTGCCCGGTCAACCTGCTGCATCTGTCGTCGGCCGAGGCGATCGCCGCGGCGGCCGCGGCCAAGGCCACCGGCCGGCTCGACCTGCGCTGCGAGGTCACCCTGCACCACCTGTGCCTGGACCACGAGAGCCTGGACCGCCGCGGCGGCCTGGGTGCGAAGGTCAACCCGCCGATCCGGTCCGTGTCGGACACCGAGGCGCTGTGGTCGGCGGTGCTCGACGGCACCGTGGACTGGGTCGCCTCCGACCACGCCTGCTGCCTGGAGGAGAACAAGGGCGACGCGCTGTGGCCCGCGCTGCCCGGCTTCGGCGGCACCGCGCTGCTGTACCCGATCCTGCTCAGCGAGGGCCTGCACAAGCGGGGCCTGTCCGCTCAGCGTGTCGCCGAGCTCGCCGCGGGCAATCCCGCCCGCGCCTACGGCCTGGCCGGGCGCAAGGGCAGCCTGATGGTGGGCATGGACGCCGACCTGACCGTCGTGGACCCGGAGCTGGAACAGGAGGTCACCACCGACCTGCTGCTCTCCGGCCAGGACCACTGCCCCTTCGAAGGCCACAAGGTCAAGGGCTGGCCCATCGCCACCGTCATCGGCGGCCGCCTCGCCTACCGCGACGGCAAGGTCCTGGGCACCCCCTCCGGCCGCTTCGTCGCCCGCTGACGCCCGTCGCGCCTGCAGTTTCGGGGAAAGTGCACGAAACCGCGCGCCGATTCCGCCACTTTCCCCGAAACTGCCGCCCGAGGCGCCCGAGGTGCCCCGGGGTGTTGTCGGGTTGGCGGCGGGGGGCTCGCGTGGGGAGGTGGGTGTCGGGACGATCGGGGGAATCGCTACCCGATCTGTGAGGGCCGTCATGAGTCGTCGCCTTGCCGTAGTCGCTGTGGTGGCCTTGGCCGCCGCCCTCGTTCCTGCCGTGCCGGCGGCTGCCGTGTCCGGACGGGTCGTGGTCTCCGCGACCACTCCGACCAATCTCGCCTTCAAGATCGCTGAGGCGGCCTGCCCGACCGGCACGCTGCTGCTGGGCGGCGGCGGCCGGGTCATCGGCGGCAACGGCGTGGTGCAGCTCAACCACTCCGGTCCGCGCTCCGACGGCCGGGCCTGGTCGGCGATCGCGTACGAGCACGCCGCCTACCGCGACGGCGTGCTGATCGTCGCGACCCCGTGGGCGGTGCAGTCCTGGGCGATCTGCGGGACCGGGGTCACCGGCCACAGCATCGTGCACACCGAGTTCACGACCCTGGCGGGCCAGACCACCGGCACCGCCAAGGCATACTGCCCGAAGGGGCGCAAGGCGATCGGGCTGGGCGGCAGTGTGCACAAGTCGCCGTACATCCTGGACGACCTGGTCGTGGACGCGGACCTGGGCATGGTGACCGTGCAATGGAACCGGGCCCGTGAGGCGGCGCCCGGCGACTACGCCGACGTGACCGGATACGGCGACGTGTGGGCGATCTGCGTCGCCCCGGTGCCCGGCCAGCAGCGGGCGTACGCGTCGAGCCCGTTCAGCACGTCGGACAAGGCCGTGGTGGCGTACTGCCCGCCGGGCACGACGGTGCACGGCGTCGGAGGTGCGCTCGCGGGCGCGGACAACGGCGCGAAGATCGAGGCGATGATGCCGTGGACGACGAGCGACACGGTCTCGGTCAGCGCCCGCCAGATGGCGTACGGCATGAGCACGCCCTGGCAGGCGACGGCGCTCGCGATCTGCGCCGCCTGAGCGCCCGGCCGGACAGAGGCGCCCGGGCCGTCGCGCGGTCGGCGCGTCGGCCCGGGCACACGTCGGTCACATGCCGTCGCCGCTCCACTCGCCGCGCGAGCGGGAGCGCACCGGCAGCGTGGAGATGACCGGCAGGTGGTCGTGGTTGTGGTCGTCGTAGTTCTCCGCGTGGCCGCCCCACTTGACCCACTCTTCGGTGGTGTACCAGTTGATCAGCTCGCCGTCCGACCGGATGATCCAGTCGATGTCGGTCTCGGCGATGAAGTGGCCGTGCTTGACCCCGGCTGGGCGGAAGCAGTACGTGCCGTCGTCGATGTCGCCGAAGTTGTACGCCATCTTGCCGCCGAGGGTGTAGAACTCCTCGTAGCACGGGTGGTGCGCGAGCCGGTGGTCGGTCCAGCCCTTCTTCGCCCGGATGAGCCGGGTGTAGAAGCCGGTCTTCGGGTCGCGGTGCAGCAGCTTGATGTACAGCGGCGTGAGCGGCCCGACACTGGGCGCCTCGGTCCACTCCATCCTGTTGGCGTCCACCACGGTCACCTCGCCCACCGCGTCGGCCCACCGCCGCGCGCCGGGGTCGAACCCGCAGTCGCCGTACTCGCGCCAGTGCAGCACCCGGCTGCCCTCCCGCACCTTGATCCAGTCCATCGGCACGCCGCGCGGCACCTGCACGTAGCCGCCCGCGCCGAGCTCGGTGCCGCCGTAGGACAGCGAGCCCGAGACAACGTAGAACTCCGTGTTCGCGTGCGGCACGCCGCCGCCGCGGCCCCAGTCGGCGGGGAAGTCCAGCGAGAGCGAGGACGAGCCGTCCTCCTCGTCGACGGACAGGCGGCGCTCGCGCACCTTGCCCTCGCCGTACGGCAGCTCGCCGACGTGCCAGATGTAGTCGTCCTCGTGGATCAGTTCTACGTGCGCTCTCACTGCGGTTCGCTCCTCAACTGTCGTTTCAACACCTTTCCGGCGGCGTTGCGGGGCAGCGTGCCGGGGAATTCGTAGGACTTGGGCACCTTGTAGCCGGCCAGCCGGGCGCGCAGGTGCGCGTCGAGGTCGGCGGTCGCGACGGCTTCGCGGCACACCACGTGCGCGACGATCCGCTCGCCCCAGTGCTCGTCGGGCACCCCGACGACGGCGGCCTCGACCACGCCGGGATGCGTGACCAGCGCCTCCTCGACGTCACGCGGGTACACGTTGACGCCGCCGGTGATGATCACGTCCTTCTTGCGGTCGACGATGGAGATGAACCCCTCGTCGTCGACCACCACGATGTCGCCGCTGGTCATGAACCCGTCCGGGGTGGTGCAGGCGGCGGTGGCGGCGGCGTTGTCCAGGTAGCCGTTCATCAGGTACGGCGAGCGGCTGAACAGCTCACCGGGCGTGCCCGGCCGCACCGGCCGCCCCTCGTCGTCGACGACCCGCACCCGCGTGGCGAACCACGGGTGGCCGACGGACCCGGCCTTGCGGCGGGCGTCGGCCGGGCGCAGGTTGGTGATCACACCGGCTTCGGTGGAGCCGTAGAGCTCGTGCACGCCGACGCCGGGGAACGCGTCGAGCACCCACTCCTTGAGCGGGCGGGGCAGCGCGGCGGCGTTGAAGTAGAGGGTGTCCAGGCTGGACAGCTCGGCGTGCGCGGCCGGTTCGGCGGTCAGCGAGCGGATCAGCTGCGCGTGCGTGGGCACCAGGAACACCGACTGGGCCCGGTCCCGCGCGATCATCTCCAGCACGTTCCCGGCGTCGAATCCGCGCAGCATGCTGACCGTGCCGCCGCAGAACACCGCCGCGTACGCGAACGCGAACCCGGCCCCGTGGTACATCGGTGCGACCGCGATGGTGCGCCGCCCCGGCCCCAGGCCCCATTCGAGCGCGGCGGCATAGAAGGTCAGCACCCGGGAGCGATGGGAGATCTGCACGCCCTTGGGGTCGCCGGTGGTCCCCGAGGTGTACGCGACGCAGAACGGGTCGCGCTCGGACACCGCCGCCCACGGGTCGCGCGCGTCGGCGGCGGCCAGGACCTGCTCGTACTGCTCGCCGACCGCGATGGAGACGTCGAGCGCGGGAGCGAGGTGGGCCAGCGCCTCGTCGGCGAGGATCGCGCGGGCCCGCGAGTGTTCGACGATGAACGCGATCTCGGGTCCGGCCATCCGGGGGTTGAGCGGCACCAGCACCAGTCCGGCCTTGGCCAGCGCGGCGGCGATCTCGGGATACTCCAGGCGGTTGCCGAGCAGCACCGCGACCCGGTCCCCGGCGCGCAGCCCGCGGGCCAGCAGTGCCTGCGCGAGCCGGGATGAGCGGTCGTCGAGCTGGGCGTAGTTCAGCCGACGGTCGCCGTCGATCACCGCGGTGACGCCCGGGGTCGCCCGGGCGAACTCCCGCACACCCCCGGCGATGTTCAGCTCGGCAGCATCCACCATGCCGAGAATGGAAACACCGTTTCCATTCTGAGGCAACCCCTGTCCCGCCCGGCCCCTCACGGGCAGGACTAGGCGGGAAAGTTCCCGGCGCGGCCGAGCATGGCCGGGGCCGTGATGCCGAGCCGTTCGGCGATCCAGGTTCCGGTCGCCGCAAGCCCGTCGAGCCGCACCCCGGACTCGATTCCGGAGCGCGCCAGCAGGTAGGCCAGGTCCTCGGTGGCGATGTTGCCGGTGGCGGCCGGGGCGAACGGGCAGCCGCCGATGCCGCCGATGCTCGCGTCGAGTGCCGACACGCCGTGGTCGAGCGCGGCCAGCGCGTTGGCGTACCCCGTGTTGCGGGTGTTGTGGAAGTGCGCGCGCAGCGCGACGTCGGGCGCGGCCTCGCGCACCGCCGTGACCAGCGCGGCGACCTGGCGCGGCACACCGGCACCGATGGTGTCGGCCAGGCAGATCTCGTCGGGGGCGACGGCGGCGCGGGCGATCAGCGACGCGACGTGGTCGGCGGCGACCTCGCCGGTGAACGGGCAGCCGAACGCGGCGGCGACGGTCAGCGTGGTGCGCAGCCCGGCCGCGCGGGCGCCGGCGGCGACCTCGTCCCACTGGGCGAGCGAGCGTGCGGTGGTCATGCCCTGGTTGCGCTGCGAGAACTCATCGGTGGCGACCAGCACGTAGTTGACCTCGTCCACGCCCGCCGAGGCCAGTGCGCGGTCGAGGCCGCGCCGGTTGAGCACCAGGCCGATGTAGGACACGTCCGCACGCCGGGGGATCGCGTCGAGCACGGCTTCGGCGTCGGCCAGCTGCGGCACCCGGGCCGGATGGGCGAACGCGACGGCCTCGATGCGGCGCACTCCCGCCGCGAGCGCGCGCGTGATGTACTCGACCTTCACCTCGGTGGACAGCAGCGTCCGCTCGTTCTGCAGCCCGTCGCGCGGGCCGACCTCCACGATCTCCACGGCACCCTCGGTTCCCTCTGGCGAAACAGCGTTTCCAAAGCATAGGATGCGGCCGTGACAGGCGCACTATCCGACATCAGGGTGATCGAGACCGGCACGCTGCTGGCCGGCCCGTTCTGCGGCCAGCTGCTCGGCGACTTCGGCGCCGAGGTCATCAAACTCGAGGACCCGGGCAAGGGCGACCCGATGCGCCAGTGGGGCCGGGAGAAGCCGCACGGGCAGTCGCTGTGGTGGCCGGTGGTCGCCCGCAACAAGAAGTCCGTCACCTGCAACCTGCGTGTCGCCGAAGGCCAGGACCTGGTGCGCCGCCTGGTCGCCGACGCGGACGTGCTGCTGGAGAACTTCCGCCCCGGCACCCTGGAGCGCTGGGGGCTGGGCTGGGACGAGCTGTCCGCGATCAACCCGCGGCTGATCCTGGTCCGGGTCACCGGCTACGGCCAGACCGGGCCGTACGCGCCGCGGGCCGGGTTCGGCTCGATCGGCGAGGCGATGGGCGGCATCCGCTACGTCACCGGCGAACCCGACCGGCCGCCGTCGCGCTCCGGCATCTCGCTGGGCGACTCCCTGGCCGCGACGTACGCCGCGTACGGCACCCTGGCGGCGCTGCACGCCCGCGAGCGCACCGGGCGCGGCCAGGTCGTCGACTCGGCGATCTACGAGGCCGTGCTGGCCATGATGGAGTCGCTGCTGCCCGAGTGGGCGGTGGCCGGCTACCAGCGCGAGCGCACCGGCGCGGTGCTGCCCAACGTCGCCCCGAGCAACGCCTACCCGACCGCCGACGGCACCGAGGTGCTGATCGCCGCCAACCAGGACACCGTGTTCGGGCGGCTGTGCGAGGTCATGGGGATGCCGGAGCTGGCGACCGACCCGCGATACGCCACGCACGGTGCCCGCGGCGCGCACCAGACCGAGCTGGACGACCTGATCGCCGCGTGGACCCGCACCCAGCCCGCGGACAAGCTGCTGGCCGCGCTGCACGAGGCCGGGGTCCCGGCGGGCGGGGTCTACACCGCCAAGGACATGCTGGCCGACCCGCACATCGCGGCCCGGGAGGCGATAGTGCGCGTGCCGCACCCTGACTTCGGCGAGCTGCCCATGCAGAACGTCGCCCCGCGCCTGTCGGCCGACCCCGGTGCGGTGCGCTGGGCCGGGCCCGCGCTGGGCCAGCACAACGACGAGGTGTACGGCACCCTGCTGGGACTGTCCGAGACCGAGCGGGCGCAGCTGCGGGAGCGGGGCGTCATCTGATGGCGCTGGACGCCGACTACGCGCGGGCCGGGTTCGCCCGGCGGCTCGGCTGGGGCGAGCGGCCCGCGGTGCTGCTGGTCGACCCGGTGGCCGCGTACACGGCGGACGGTTCGCCGCTGCGGCTCGACACCGGGCAGGCCGCGCTGGAGGCGATGGCCGCGCTGCTGAAGGCGGCGCGCGCGGCCGGGCTGCCGGTGGTGCTGACCGGTGTGCGGTACGCCGACGCCGGTTGCGCCGAGGCCCCGCTGTTCGCCGCGAAGGTGCCCGCGCTGGCGGCGTTCGCCGCGGGCAGCCCGCTGGGGGAGTTCCCGGCGGAGGTCGCCCCCGCGCCGGGGGAGCACGTCGTGCTCAAGCACTACGCGAGCGCGTTCGCGGGCACCTCGCTGGCGGCGTGGCTGACCGCGCACCGGGTGGACACGCTGGTCATCGGCGGCTTCTCGACCAGCGGCTGCGTACGGGCCTCCGCCGTGGACGCGCTGCAGCACGGCTTCCGGCCCATGGTGGCGCGCGAGGCCTGCGCCGACCGCGACCCCGGCCCGCACGAGGCCAACCTGTTCGACCTCGACGCCAAGTACGCCGACGTGGTGAGCCTGGCCGAGGCGCTGACCCGGCTCGGGTGAGCGCGGGTACTCCCCGGCCCGGTGCGCGGGCCGGGGAGCGGTGGGATCCGGTCAGGACGGCGGCATCAGCACGGAGTCGACGATGTACACCGTGCCGTTGCGGGTCTGCACGTTGCCACAGACCACCTGCGTGCTGTCGTTGACCTTGAAGTCGGCGCCGCTGCCGGACACGGTCAGGTCCTGGCCCTCCAGGGTCTTGTGGGTGCCTGCGAGCTGCTCAGGAGCGGTCTTCCCGGCCACCACGTGGTAGGTCAGGATCTTCGTGAGCAGTTCCTTGTCGGCCAGCACCTTGTCCAGATCGGCCTTCGGGATCTTCGCGAACGCGTCGTTGGTCGGCGCGAAGACGGTGACGGCTTCGGCGTTGTTGAGCGTGTCGACCAGGCCGGCCTGCTTGACCGCGGTGACCAGCGTGGACAGCAGCGGGTTGCCCGAGGCGGCGGTCGCCACGGGTTGCTGGGCCATCGCCTCGAAGCTGCCCGGGTTGTTCGGGTCCTTCGGCACGGCCGTGCAGCCGGGTCCGAACTCCTCCGCGGCCATCGCGGATACGGTGCCCCCCGTGGTCTGGGTGGCCATGGTGTCGGCGCCGCAGGCCGTCAAGGCCAGCGGGAACGCAAAGGCGCCGGCTGCCGCGAGCGCGGTCAGCCTCCTCTTGCCGAGCATGTCGGTGTCCTTCCTCCGGTGAGACTTCAGGAGGGATTCGACACCGGGCCTGGCGCGGTTTGGTCGTATAGCCGGATTTTTTAGTTTTCTGCTTTCTGAGCGCTTGGGGAATATCTTTCGGGTGACGCGTAAAGTGCGTCGATCTCGGAGGCGTACTTGCGGACGATCGCCGCACGGCGCAGCTTCAGCGTCGGCGTCAGCTCGTCCCCGCCCGGCGCCCACACCGCGTCCAGCACCTCGTACCGCTTGATCTGCTCGACCCGGGACAGCTCGGCGTTGCCCGCGGCGACCCCGGCCGCGATCGCGTCGGCGACCGTATCCGCGCCGTGCCGCGCGGTGTGCGACGCCACCGCCTCGGGATCCGGCACGATCAGGGCCACGTTGTACGGCCGCCCGTCACCCACCACGACCAGCGCGCCGATCAGCGGGCACGCCGACTTGACCACGCCCTCGATGTTGGCCGGGGACATGTTCTTGCCCGCCGCGTTGATGATCAGTTCCTTCTTGCGGTCCACGATGGACACGTAGCCGTCGGCGTCGATCGCGGCCACGTCCCCCGTGCGCAGCCAGCCGTCGGCGTCGAACGCCTCGGCGGTGCGCTGCGGGTCGCGGTGGTAGCCGCGGGTCACCAGCGGCCCGCGGATCAGCAGCTCGCCGTCGTCGGCCAGGCGCACCCGCACCCCGGGCGCGGGGATGCCGACGGTGCCGGGGCGGATCGCGCCGGGCGGGTTGAGCGTGCTCGCGCCGCAGGTCTCCGACATGCCCCAGATCTCGCACACGGGCAGCCCGAGGTCGAGGAAGAACTCCAGCACCGGCACGGGCAGCGCGGCCGCCCCGCACATCGCCCAGCGCATGCGGTCCATGCCCAGCCGGGCCAGCACCTGGCCGAGCACCAGCCGGTCCGCGATCCGCGCCAGCGCCCGCGCGGCCGGGCCGCCCCGCCTGCCCCGGCCCCACCGCAGCGCCAGCCGGAACGCCCACCGCCGCGGCGCGGGCGCGTCGAGCAGGGCGTCGGTGATGCGGGCGCGCATCTTCTCGAACACCCGCGGCACCGCCGCCCAGTACGTCGGGCGCACCTGGGCCAGGGCCGCGCCGAGCTGGGTCAGGTCGGCCAGGCAGGTGATCCGCGCGCCGTAGAGCAGCTGCAGGTAGTGGCTGGCCAGGCGGTCGGCGACGTGCGCGGCGGGCAGGTAGGACAGCCCGTGGTCGGCGCGGTGCAGCGGGAACAGCGCGGTCACCGCGTCCGCCTCGGCCAGCAGGTTGGCGTGGGTCAGCTCGACGCCCTTGGGCGGACCGGTGGTGCCCGAGGTGTAGATGAGGGTGAGCAGGTCGTCGGGCTGCACGGCACGCCACGCGGCGTCGAAGTCGAAACCCGGTTCGGCCAGCGCGCACAGCCCGTCGAGGGTGATCGTGCCGTCGGGCCGGCCGTCCACGCAGACCAGGTGGTCGTAGCGCGCCCCGCTGGCCACGATGCGCGCCGCGTACTGCTGCTCGCAGACGACGACCCGGGCCTGCGCGTTGTCGAGCACGTAGGCGATCTGCGCGGGCGAGGACGTGTTGTAGACCGAGAACGGCACCGCGCCGAGGTGGATCGCGGCCGTGTCGGCGAGGTGGAACTCGGGCCGGTTGGCCAGCATCAGCGCGACCGTCTGCCCCCGGCGCACACCCGCCCCGGCCAGGCCAGCCGCGATGGCCCGCACCCGGTCGGCGTACTCGCGCCAGGTCAGCTCCACGTCGGAGCCGTAAGCGCCCAGCGCGATGTCATCGGGCGCGGCCGACGCGGTCGCCTGGAACGCCGCGCACAGCGTCGCGGCATGCTTGCTGCTCGGCGGCACGAGCTCCGGGTCGTCGAAGGTGCGCGACGCGGCCTGCGGGACCGCGCCGGGTGAGGGCGCGCCCGGTGGCGTCGGGCCCGCGGCGGGCGGGGTGGCGGGGTGCATCGGGTCCTCTCCGGAACGGATCAGCGCAGGTGCAGCAACTGCATGGCGCGCACCGCGACGGTCAGCGCGCGGGCGTAGCGGGCCTGCCCGGGACCGGCCGGCGGGGTGAGATTCAGGCGCTGGTGGGCGATGGTCTGCGGGGCGGTGTAGGCGAGCAGCCCGGCCGTGCCGTGGCGGCGTCCGAGGCCGGACGACTTCATGCCGCCCATGGGCGCGTCGTGCGAGGCGTACGCGGCGGCGTAGCCCTCGTTGATGTTCACGGTCCCGGCCCGCAGCCGCCGGGCCAGCGCCCGCGCCGCGCCCGTGTCCCGGCTGAACACGGCGGCGTTGAGGCCGTACTCGGTGTCGTTGGCCAGCTCGACCGCGGCGTCGTCGCCGGACACCGCGAACACGGCCACCACCGGACCGAACGTCTCCTCGCGATACACCGCCATGTCCGGGGTGACCCCGGCCAGCACGGTGGGCTCGTGGAACAGCGGCCCGAGGTCGGGGCGGGCCGAGCCGCCGGCCAGCACCACCGCGCCGCGCCCGGTCGCGTCCTCGACGTGGCGGCGCACCGTGGCCAGCACGCGCGGCAGGCTCAGCGAGCCCATCTGCGGGCCGTAGTCCAGGTGCGCGGCCAGCCGCAGCCCGCGCACCAGCGGCAGGAATCGGTCCAGGAACGCGTCGTGCACGCGCTCGTGCACGATGATGCGCTCGGCGGACAGGCACAGCTGCCCGGCGCTGGCGAAGCAGGCCCGTACGGCGGCCTGGGCGGCCTGGTCGAGGTCGGCGTCAGCGCGCACCAGCAGGGAGTTCTTGCCGCCGAGCTCCAGCGAGCAGCCGATCAGCCGCCGCCCGGCCCCCGCCGCGACCGCCCGGCCCGCGGCCGTGGAACCGGTCAGGCACAGGTGGTCCGCGCCGTCGAGCAGCGCGTCGCCGATGTCCGCGGGCTCGCCGGTGACCTGCTGCCACACCCCGTCCGGCAGCCCGGCCTCGGTCATCAGGTCCCGCGCCCAGGCCGCGGTCCGCGCGGTCTGGGTGTCCGGCTTGTGCACCACCGCGTTCCCGGCCAGCAGCGCCGGCACGATGTCGGTCACGGCGAGCGCCAGCGGATAGTTCCACGGCGTGATCACGGCGACCACACCGAGCGGATGCCGCACCTCGACGGCGTACGTCAGCAGCGGCAGCGCGCCGCCACGGCGGCGCGGGCGCAGCAGGCGCGGCGCGCGGCGGGCGTAGTAGGTGCTGACCAGCGCCGCGTCCAGCACCTCCTCGTGCGCGTGCAGCCGGGCCTTGCCCGTCTCACGCTGCACCAGGTCGAGGATCTCGTCCTGGCGGCGCAGCAGCAGCTCCGCGAAGCGGCGCACCGGGCGGGCGCGCCCGCGCGGCGGCAGCGCCGCCCAGCCCGACTGGGCCGCGCGGGCCCGGACGTAGGCCAGCGCGACGTCGTCGGCAGTGGACTGCCGCACGGGCGGGAGGGGCTCGCCGGTGAGCGGCGCCAGCGGAACGGCGTCGGCCCCGCGGCATGCAGGGGTGCCCATGCGTGCACGGTAGCCCTTCGTGCCGCAAACGCAAGAGCTCGTCGCATCAATGCAGGTCAACGCGAGATAAATCAAGCGTGCTTGACTTTTATGGACGCGGTGATGAGGGTGGACGCCGTGCCGAACCTCGTGACCTCGACCGTGGAGCGCGGCGTCGCGACGCTGACGCTGGACTCCCCGCACAACCGCAACGCCCTGTCCGCGGCGCTCGTCGCGCAGCTCGGCGAGGCGCTGGCCGTCGCGACTGCCGACCCCGGCGTGCGTGCCGTGGTGCTGACCCACACCGGCCGCGTCTTCTGCGCGGGCGCGGACCTGGCCGAGGCCGCCGGCGGCGGGATCGCCGAGGGCACGGCGCGCCTGCTGGGGCTGCTGCGGGCCATCGTCGAGCTGCCGAAACCGGTGGTGGCGCGGGTGGACGGCCAGGTGCGCGCGGGCGGGCTGGGCCTGCTCGGGGCGTGCGACATCGCGCTGGCCGGGCCCGCGTCCGGGTTCGCGTTCACCGAGGCCAGGTTGGGGGTCGCCCCCGCGGTGATCTCGCTGACCACGCTCACCCGGATGCCTGAACGCGCCGCCGCGCGCTACTACCTGACCGGCGAGGTGTTCGACGCAGCGGCGGCGGTCGCCTGCGGCCTGGTCACCCTGGCCGGGGACGACGTGGACGTGCTGCTGGCCGACGTGCTGGCCGGGCTGCGTGCGGCCTCGCCGCAGGGCCTCGCCGCGTCCAAGCTGCTGACCACGGCGGCTGTCCGGCGCGTGCTGGACGAGCACGGGACGCGGCTGGCCGAGGAGTCGGCGCGGCTGTTCGCCACCGACGAGGCGGTCGAGGGCATGACGGCGTTCCTGCAACGGCGCAAGCCGTCGTGGGCGGCCTGACCTGCATATCGATATGTTGGCATAAATCATTTCTTGTCTCGTTTAGGGAAACGGTGTTCCACTGTGCGAACCAGATTCCCTCGACGAGAGGAACAGTGATGATCAGACGAGCGATCCTCGTGCTGGCAATGATCGCCGCCGCGGTGGCGAGCGCCGGTTCGCCCGCCGCGGCCGACAGCTCCACCCCCGGCGCGTACGCCGTGGGTTACGTCGACGCCTCGGTCAGCGCCTCCGGGCGTTCCTTCAGCGCCCGGATCTACTACCCGGCGGCGACCGCGGGGCAGAACGCGGCCGTGGCCGCCGGGCGCTTCCCGGCCATCGCCTTCGGGCACGGCTTCCTGCAGAGCGTGAGCAAGTACTACAGCACCATGCAGCACCTGGCCTCGTGGGGTTTCGTGGTGGCCGCGCCGACCTCGCAGGGCAGCCTGTTCCCGAGCCACAGTGCCTTCGCCGACGACCTCAACGCGCAGCTCACCTGGCTGGTCGCGCAGGACGCCACGGCGGGTTCGCGCTTCAACGCGCACATCGTCACCACCAGGCTGGGCCTGTCCGGCCACTCGATGGGCGGTGGTGCGAGCGTGCTGGCCGCCTCCCGCAACCCCGCGGTCACCACGGTCGCCAACCTCGCGGCCGCGGAGACCAACCCGTCGGCGGCCACCGCCGCGGCCTCGGTGCGGGTGCCGATGATGCTGGTCGCCGGGCAGAAGGACGGCACCGCGCCGATCGCGAGCCACCAGCGTCCGATCTACACCGCCAAGCCCGCGCCCAAGCAGCTGCGCACCATCGTCGGCGGCTTCCACTGCGGCTTCATCGACAGCTCGTCGGCCTTCTGCGACAGCGGCACCATCACCCGCGCCGTCCAGCTGCAGATCACGCGGCGGGTGCTGACCGACTGGTTCCGCTACTACCTGGCCGGGGACGCCACGGCCTACGACGCCGTGTGGGGCCCGGGCGCGACCGGCGACCCACAGGTCGTGTTCGAGGGCGTCGCCTAGGTGAACCTGGGGTGCCGGGCGCGTCCGCCGATCGCGGCACGCGCCCGGCGCCGGGGTCTTCGCCCGCCCGGTCCGCGCGAGGCACCACGGCCCCGCCGTCCGGGACAGCCGGGAATCAGACCCGGCCGGCCGCGTAGACCCGTGCTCCCAGGTCGGCCAGGACCGCGTTCGCCGTGCGCCGGCCGGAGACCAGGGCGCCCTGGATCGAGCTGGTGTCGCGGTGGTCACCGCAGACGTACCGGCCGTAGCCGTGGCGCACGGGGCGGCGCATGCGGTGCGGTGCGGGCATCGCGGGCAGCGCGTGCGGGATGCGATACGCGTCCAGGAACTGCCAACCGGCCGTCGGCACGTCGTACAGCACGGCCAGCCGGGCGCGGACCGAGCGCTCCAACGCGTCGATCGGGGTGGCCGTGTCCAGGGTGGACGTGGCGATCAGCGCCCGGCCGTCGGTGGCGTACCCGGCCGCGGCGGCCGTGAGCACCACCGTGTTGGTCACCAGGCCGGCCCCGCCGGGGTCCACGGTCAGCAGCGGGTGGGCGGACGGCGCACCGAAGCAGGCATGGTAGAACGTGGTCACCCCGTGCCAGGCGGGTGCGCGCAGGCCGGGCAGCAGCGCCGCCGCGGTGGCTCCGTCGGTGGCCACGACGACGGCCCGCGCGAGGATCTCCTCGCCGCCCGCCACCGCCACGCCGTGCGGGGTCAGCTGCCGCACCCGGGCCTCGCAGCGCACGGTCCCGCCGGGCAGTTTCGTCGCGAGCAGCCGGGGCAGCGCCTGCATGCCCTGCGCGGGCACGGCGGCGCCGCCGCGCAGGAACATGCGCCACATGAGATGGAAGAAGCGGCCCGACGTGTCCAGCCGGTCCTCCAGGAACACCCCGGCCAGGAACGGGCGCAGCACCCGGTCCACCGTCGCGGGCGCGAGGTCGGCCGCCTTCAGCTCGTCGAGGGTGCTCACGTCCGGCTGGCGCAGCACCGCCGCGGTGGAGCCGAGCGTGTCCCGGGCGGCCAGCTCGACCAGCGTCAGCCCGTCGGCCGCCGGCACCAGCCCGGAGGCCAGCGCGAGCGCCGCGGTCGGGCCGGGGCGCAGGTCGTGGGTGCGTCCGGCCCAGTGCACCGCCACCCCGCGCGTGAACGGCCGCAGGTGCAGGTCGGCCAGGTCGCACTCCACCTGCAGCGCGGGGTAGGCCGGGCAGATCGTCTGGAAGCCCCGGTCCAGCAGGAAGCCGTCCACGGCGTCGGTGCGCACCCGCCCGCCGACGTCGTCGGACGCCTCCAGCACGGTCACCCGCAGCCCGGCGTCGGCGATCCGCCGCGCGGCGGTCAGCCCTGCCAGGCCCGCGCCGACGACGGCCACGTCCCAGTGTTCCGCCATGTCCTCAGGCTAGGCCGCCGCACCTGCGGTGCAGCGGGTTTCGGTGGACTGCGTCGATCCCCGCAGGTCGGTTCCCTCTGGCGAAACGCCGTTTCCCATACGTAGGATGCTCGGCACCGGATCCGGTGGCTGCCGCGGGACACCTCGGCGTGGACGAGACGCGGGCAGCTGCCGGGTCGCCCGGTCGAGCCCTGGAGGTAGGCGCATGGCCGTCCCCGCCGTCGACGAGCAGGTCCGCGAGATCGCCGCGTATGCGGGGCGGCCCCCGGTGCGGGTCACCCGGGGGCGTGCCGCCCCGTTCGGCTGGTGGCCCGCGGTCTGCATCGCGCTGGTCGCGCTGATCGACCGGATCGAGTACAACCTGCTGGCCGGGGCGCTGCCGGCGATCCAGCGCGAATTCGGGTTCGACGACGGCGCGGCCGGGGCCATCGCCACCGCCGGGGCGATCGCGGCGGTGCTCCTGCTGCTGCCCGCCGGGCGGCTGGCCGACACCGGGCGGCGCACCTGGACCGTGGCCGCCGTGGTCGCGGTGTGGGCGCTGCTCACCCTCGGCACCGGCCTGGCCGGCTCCTACGCGATGCTGTTCGGCGTGCGGGTGCTGCTCGGCGCGGCCGGGCAGCTCTACAACCCGCCCGCGTCCAGCCTGCTCGGCGACCTCTACCCGGGCCCCAGCCGGGCCCGCGCCTACGGGCTCGAACGCGCCGCCTACTTCGCGGGCCTGCCGATCGGCGTCATTGCGGGCGGGGCGCTGGCGAAGGCGTACGACTGGCGCACCGGCTTCTTCCTCGTCGCCATTCCCGGCGCGGTCATCGCGGTGCTCATGCTCACGGTCCGCGAACCGGTCCGCGGCATCGGCGACCGCCTCAGCTCCTGGTACGCCGATCCGGCCGCGGAGCCGCCGACCGGACTGCCGCCCGTGACCGCCCCGGCGGCCCGATCCGGGCTAAAGCCGGCGATGTCGGGGTTGGTGGCGCAGGTGCGAGAGCTGTGGGGCATCCGCACGCTGCGGTCCGTGGTGAGCGGGCTGAGCATCCTGTTCTTCGGGCTGGGCGGGCTGTTCTTCTGGATGCCGTCGTTCTACCAGCGCGAATTCGGGCTCGACGAGGCCGCGTCGGCCGCGGTCGGCGGCGGCGCGGGCCTGGTCGGCATCCTCGCCGGCATCGGCCTGGGCAGCTGGCTCGGCGACCGCGGGCACGGCCGCCGTCCCGGCTGGCGGGTGCGGCTCGGCGGATCGTCGCTGCTGTTCGGCACCGTCGCGCTGGCCGGAGCCGTGGCGGTCGGCCCGTTCGTGCCGCAGGTGGTCTGCTTCGGACTCGCCAACGTCGGCTTCGCCGGCGCCATCGCGAACCTGACCGCGGCCAACGCCGACGTGGTCGCCGCCTCCCGGCGCGGCCTGGGCTTCGCGGTGCTCCAGTCGGTGATCACGCTGGGCGGCGCGCTCGGCCCGTGGCTCATCGGCGAGGCCTCCGACGCCACCGGCTCGCTGCGCCTGGCGTACGCCGTGGTCATCGCGCCGCTGGTGGTCGGCAGCCTGATCGTGCTCCGGGCCTGGCCCGGCTACGACGCCGATGCCGCCGCTGCGCTGTCCACCCGCGACACGCCCTCTTGATCGTTCGACTTGCCAGGCAGGTGGGCGGATGAAGGTGCGAGATACGCGCACACCTGCCAGGCAAGTCGGGCGATCAAGGCCAGGGCGCACCGACCTTGCCCGGTCGCGCCCGATGGTGTCAGCCGCGTTCCACGACCAGCAGCTTCTGCGCGGTGACCACGGCGACCGCCAGGGTCTTGTAGCCGACCTCGTCGAACAGCACCGTCATCCGGTCCTTCTCGTAGCCGAGCACCATGCCGGTGCCCCAGTCGGCGTGGCGCACCGTGCTGTGCAGCGGGTACGGCACGTCGTCGGGCAGCACCTCCGAGGTGCCCTCGTGGCAGCTGTCGCAGTGCCCGCAGGTGTCGTTGAGCTGCTCGCCGAAGTAGCCCAGCAGGGCCTGCACCCGGCAGCCGCGCATCTCGGCGAACCGGCGCATCATGTCGGTGCGCGAGCGCTGGCCCGCCTGGTATCGCCCGTGCTCGGCGATCGCGTCCCGGGCGGCCTGGTCGGGCAGCGGCGCGAAGCGCGGCACGCTCAGCTCGCCCTTGGTCCCGGTCGCGACCGCGCCGACCTGCTCCAGCAGGCTCAGATGCGCGGCGAGCTTGCGGGCGTTGTAGCCGGTGGTCTTCGCCAGTGCCGTCTTGGTGACCGGGCCGCTGTGCAGGGCCGCGGCCACGGTGCGCAGCTCGGCCAGATCGGGCGCGCCGCCGTTGAAGAAGCGTTGCAGGGCCACGTCCTCGGCGCGGTGCAGCAGCAGCGCGTGCGCCGGGTCGCCGTCGCGGCCGGCCCGGCCGATCTCCTGCAGGTAGCTGTCGGGCGAATCAGGCAGGGCCATGTGCGCGACGAAGCGGATGTTCGGCTTGTCGATGCCCATGCCGAACGCCGACGTGGCGACCATGATCGGCACTCGGTCGGCGAGGAACGCCTCGTGCGCGCGGGCGCGCACCCCGGCCGCCATGCCGCCGTGGTATGCCGTGGCCTCGTGGCCGGCGTCGTTGAGCCGCTGGGCCAGTTCCTCGGCGGCGCGGCGGGTCGGCACATACACGATGCCCGGCGGGGTGGCCTCCTCCAGCAGCTTGAGCAGCCGCCGCCAGCGGTAGTCCTCGCTGGGGCAGTGCGTCGACTCCAGGAACAGGTTGGGCCGGTCCAGCCCGGTCAGCACCACCTTGGGCTTGCGCAGCCCGAGGCGGGCGATGATGTCCTCGCGCATCGGCGGCGACGCGGTGGCCGTCAGCGCCACCACCGGCGGGCGGCCCAGCCCCCGGATCAGATGCCCGATCGTGAGGTAGTCGGGCCGGAAGTCGTGGCCCCAGGACGAGATGCAGTGCGCCTCGTCCACCGCGACCAGCTTCGGGCGCAGCGCCTTCACCTCAGCCATCCGCTCCGGCGAGCTGAGCTGCTCGGGCGTGATGAACAGGAACCGGGCCGTGCCCGCGCGCAGCTCCTGCAGGGCCGCGGCCTGCTTCGCGGGGGTCTCCGCGGAGCTGATCCGCACCGCCCGCAGGGCCGGGTTGCCGCGATCGTTGAGGTTGGCGATCTGGTCCTGCTGCAGTGCCAGCAGCGGGGAGATCACCACGGTCGGTCCCTTCAGGAGGGACGCGGTGACCTGGTAGACGGCCGACTTTCCGCCACCGGTGGGCAGCACCACCACCGCGTCGCGGCCGCGCAGCAGGGCGCGCATGGCGTCCAGCTGCGCGGGCCGCAACCGGTTCCAGCCGAAGTGGTCACGGGCGGCGCGACGCAGGCGCAGGGAGCGGAATAAGAACATCATCGCCGCGACTCTAACCAGTTCCGCCGACACGCAAACGTCACCGACATGCTGTCCGTAGACGCGTATGGATGAAGATCAGCGGTCGACAGCGCCCGTGACCAGGTTCGCTATCGCGGCGGCGGCCTCTGGCAGATTTTCGTCACCGGGGCAGTCGGTGAACGCGACGGTGACCGTTCCGTGGCGGCCCGTCCGGTCCACGGTGACGGTGTACTGGAAGGCGTCGGCGCAGTTGGTCGGCGTGGTGGGACGCGCGGCCTCGGTGTCCAGGCGCGGGTCGGCGGCGAGGGTCTGCAGCTGCGCCTGCTCCGATGTGGTCAGTTCACCCGATTTGTTGGCTTTGGCGCGGTCGGTTGCGGTCCACCTGCCCGCCGGGTCGACCGTGATCTGGTCGTCGACGCCGGCGAAGCCACCCGTGCGGTGCACGACGACCGTGGCGGGCGTGGGCGAGAACCACCCGCCGGGGCTGGGTGAGGCGCCGGGAGCCGCGGGGCCGGGCGCGCAGGCCGTGGTGAGCGCCAGCAGCGCCGCGAGGGCGGCGAAACGCAGTGCGGTCATGTGTGCTGGGACGGCCCGGATCGCGGGCCGGTTGCCGGACGGCGGTGCTTCATTCATGCCTGTCAGTCTATGCGCCCTGGTGGACCGCCGGGCCGGCGGCCATGGCCCGGGCTCCGACCCAGTCGGTCGCGTCCATCAGCAGGTTGGCGATGCCCGCGGCGACCGGGGGTGCCGTGGCGTCCGGGCACTCGGCGTAGCCGATCGTGACGTTGCCGTCCGGGTGCACGACATACAGCCAGACGCGGAAGGCGTCCGGGCAGGAGGTCGGCGGGTGGCTCTGGCGCCCCTCGTCGCGCAGGCGCGGATCGGTCAGCAGCGCGGTCAGCTGCGCCTGCTGCTGCGGGGTCAGCGTGCCGGACGCCTTGTCCTGGCCGCTGCGGTAGGAGCGCCAGGAGCCGTCCGGCAACACCATGGCGCTCTCGTCGCGAAACGGCCGCCCGCCGTTGCGGACCACGTTGATGAGGGCGCCGTGCTCGACCGGGCCGGGGTCGCGCACGGCCTGCTCGCCGCCGGAGCACGCGGCGAGCGCCGGCAGCATCGCCGCGACCACGGCCGCCGCCCACAACGTGCGGCGTGCCGGGCGGACAATCGATGAACGGTGCACAGAGGGCAATCTACTCAACCCGTCGGCCGGGCGCGCGCTCGCAACGCGGCCGGATCCGTCGAGCCGGTGACATCTGAGAGATCAACCGGACATTCCGGCACGTGCCCGCAACGAGGCGAGATCCAGCACGGTCACCGACATCCGGCTGGTGCGGATCCATCCGGCGCTGCGCAGCACGCCCAGCGCCTTGCTGACCGCCTCCCGGGACGCGCCGACCCAGCCTGCCAGCTCGTCCTGTGACAGCGGCAGTGCGATGGCGATAACGTCGCCGTCGGGGCGGCCGAACCGCTCGGCCAGCTCGACCAGGCGCGCGGCGACCCGGCCGGTGCTGTCCTGCGCGCCGAACTCGACACGCTTGCGGTCGGCGTCGCGCAGCCGTTCGGTGAGCAGCCGCATCAGCAGGAACGCCACCCGGCCGTGGGCCTGCAGGTATGCCTCGAACTCCGGCAATGCCATGACCAGCGCCGTCACCGGCTCCAGCGCGGTCAGCGTGGCCGAACGCGGCGCCCGGTCCACCGCCGACAGCTCGCCGAGCAGCGCACCGGGGCCGCGTACCGCGAGCACGACCTCGCCGCCCGCGGCGGTGTGCGAGGACGCCTTGACCCGCCCCGCGCGCAGCATGGCGACCCAGTCCGAGCGGTCGGCCTCCCGGCACAGCACCTCGCCGCGGCTCCACCGCCGCAGCGCGCTACGCCGGGTGAACTGCTCCTGCTCCGCGGGCGTCAGCAGGCTCCAGAAGTCCCCACCGCTCACGCCTTCTCCTCGCTGCGCTCGTCGGCGGCGTGAGTCCGCGTCGACATGGTTCGCTCGCTCCGCTCGCTCACGCCTTCTCCTCGCTGCGCTCGTCGGCGGCGTGAGCGGGGACCGGTGCCGGGACGTGCAGGCCGGTGACGGTGTACGCGCGTACCGTGGCGATCCGGCCCCTGACCGGCAGGTCGCCCAGCGGCCGCACGGTGATCGCGGCCCCGGCGGCCAGGCGGGTCGCCTCGCCGATGACGACCTGGCCGGGCTCGGCGAGCGTCTGCAGGCGGGCCGCGACGTTGACGGCGTCGCCCATCGCGTTGAAGCCGCGCAGCTGCTCGCTGCCGATGTTGCCGACCAGCGCCGGGCCGGTGTTCGCGCCGACCCGGAACCGCGGCCAGTCGGGGTGCCCGGCGGCGATCGCGTCGACCCCGCGCTGCATGGCCAGCGCCGCGCGCACCGCCCGCAGCGCGTGGTCGGGCTGCCGGGCCGGGGCGTTGAACAGCGCCAGCAGCGCGTCGCCGACGAACTGCACCACGGTGCCGCCGTTGTCGAGGATCGCCGGCACCGCGACGCCGTGGTAGCGGTTGAGCATCCGCACGATCTCGGCCGGCTCGACGCCCTCGGAGAACGTGGTGAAGCCGCGCAGGTCGGCGAAGAGTGCGGTCACCTCGACCACCTCGCCGCCGAGCGCGGCCTGGTCGGGGTCGGCCAGCAGCGCGGCGGCCACGTCCGGCGAGAGGTAGTGCCGGAACAGGGTGCCCAGCGTGCGCGACACCTCCCGCTCGGCCGACAGCGCCGCCGCGGCCCGGTCCAGCACCGCGGTCTGGCCTTCGGTGAGCCCGAAGCGTTCGGCCAGGCGGGCGGCGACCGGCCCGGTGGCCGCCCCGGTGCGCTCGCGCTCCTGCAGCGCGGTGACCAGCTCCTCCAGTGCCGCACCGTATTCGGCGCGGATCGCACGGGCCGTCTGGTCCAGGGTGATCGCGTCGAACAGGCCGGCGCTGCCGCCCTCGCGGCCGTACTGCACGTACGCGCTGTAGGCGACGAAGCCGAACGCGAACGCCAGCAGCAGGTGCCACTCCCACCAGGACAGCTGCCACTTGTACGCCAGCAGCACCGCCACGCTCGACTCGGCCAGCAGCGTGAACGCGGTGACGATGCTGATCAGCATGGCGGCGGGCTTGCGCCGGTGCATGGCGAAGTAGCGCAGCGCGGCGACCAGGTAGAGCACGACGGTGGCCGCGGTGACCCAGGCCATCGCGCCCTGCACGTCGCGCGGGCCGGGCCGGGCGCTCAGCGGCGGCAGGTCCAGCAGCTCGACGACGCCCCAGCCCAGGATCAGCAGCCACAACCCGCCTTGCAGGTAGGGCCGAGCCCGCAGCACCGCCGTGCCCCGCGCCCCCTCCAGCGGCAGCGACGAGACCAGCGCGAACACCGACGCCACGGCCAGGCCCACCGGCTGCGACAGGTCGAAGCCGACGGAGGCGTGGTGCACCAGCACGCCTGGCGTGGCCAGCGCGTGCAGCAGCAGGAACCCGGCGCTGGCCAGGAACGCCAGCGACACCAGCAGCAGCCGCGCGTCGGCCCGCTTGCGCGCCACGGCGGAGATCCGGATGCCCAGCACCACGTTCACCGCGGCGACGACCAGCACCAGCCAGAAGTGGCTGTGCGAGTCGTGCCAGGAGATGTCCGCGCCCGGCACGGCCAGCAGCAGCCACAGCCCCGCCATCGGCAGCGCGAGGTGCAGCAGCCAGACCAGGGCGCGCACCGGCTGGACGGCGGGAGGGAGGAAGGGCCGCGACACGCCGACACCCTACGCCCCGCGGCACCGCCGCAGAACTGTCGCGAATGCGCTGTGTGGACTAGTACGCAGACTCCCAGCCGCTGACGCGGTTGTCTGGACGCGTCGCCGGTGCTGTGTCCGGCGGCGTTAGGAGCTGACCATGAAGCGCAACGGACCTCTGCTCACGCTGCTGGCCGGCCTGGCCCTCGCGGCCGTGCTGATCACCGTGAACCTGACGGTCACCGCACGGGGTGGCGACGACCCGGACCCGGCCGGGTTCGGCGCCGCGCCGGCCACGAGCGCGCCCGCCGAGTCCGCGCCGCCCGCGGCCTCGCCCTCGGCGGAGGCGTCCCCCGCCGCCGTGCCCGCCGCCAAGGTGAACGCCACCTGGGCGGGCACCGTCGACGGCGGCGGTGCGACCATCGCGATCTCGGTCACCGACGGCGTCGCGGTGGCGTACCTGTGTGACGGCAAGAAGGCCGAGGTGTGGCTGCAGGGCACCGCCGCGGCCGGCAAGCTGTCGCTGACCGGCAAGAACGGCGCGACCCTCGTCGGCACCTTCGGCGGCGGCAAGGCCACCGGCACGGTCACCGCGAGCGGCCGCAAGTGGACCTTCACCGTGAAGGCGGTCGCCAAGCCGTCCGGCCTCTACCGCGCCACCGCGACCGTACGCAACGCCAAGGTCGTCGGCGGCTGGATCGTGCTGCCCGACGGCAGCCAGGTCGGTGTCGTCACCGTCGACGACGTGCCGCAGCCCGCACCCGCGATCGACCCGGCCACCGGCGCGGTCACCGTCGACGGCGCGGCGCTCACCGCTGAACCCGTCACCGGCCCGCTGACCGCGAACTGACATGGACGAGCACCGCAGACGACTCGTGGCCGTCAGCGCCACCGGCGAGCAGGAAGGGAAGAAGGCATGAGCGAGCAGACGAGGCGTACCAGGGTCTCGGCGGCGGGGTTGTACGTGCCGCTGCTGCTCGGCGCGGTGGTGACGGTGACCCTGGGCGTGTACGGCAGCGTGCACACGCCGACCGGGATCGCGGTGAACGTGGCCGGCTTCTCCGGCCCGCAGACGGTGAAGGTGTGGCTGGCCACCGGCGCGGCGCTGCTCGCGCTGGTGCAGCTGGTCAGCGCGTTCGCGATGTGGGGCAAGTTCGGCCCGCGGGTGCCGTCCTGGATCGGGCCGCTGCACCGCTGGTCGGGCCGGTTCGCGTTCCTGCTGACCGTGCCGGTGGCGGTGCACTGCCTGTACGCGCTGGGCTTCGCCACCTACGACACCCGCACCCTGGCCCACTCCCTGCTGGGCTGCTTCTTCTTCGGCGCGTTCACGGTGAAGATGCTGAGCCTGCCCAAGCGCGGGCTGCCCGGCTGGACCCTGCCGCTGCTGGGCGGCGCCGTGTTCACCGCCCTGATCGGACTGTGGCTGACCTCGTCGTTCTGGTACTTCACCACGATCGGGGTGCGTTTCTGATGAACCGGGAGACCGCGATGCACGACGACACGACCACCGGCGCCTGCGCGGCCGGCTGCGCGTCCCGGCGGGCCGTGCTGGCCGGCGTGGCCGGGGCGGCCGCGCTGCTGGCGGGCTGCCAGACGTACGGGGAGAACACGGCGGCGGAGCCGCTGCCCGAGCCGGCCCCGGCCACGACCGGGCCCGGCGACCCCGCGCCGGCCACGACGGGTCCCGGCCCGGCACCCGGCACCACGGGTCCCGGCGCCACCGCCGCCGCCCCGCCCGCGGCCAAGCCGCTGGTCGAGGCGGGCAAGGTGCCGGTGGGCGGCGGTGTGGTGCTCGAAGGCGAGCGCCTGGTCGTCACCCAGCCGCAGGCGGGCGTGTTCAAGGCGTTCTCCGCCGTCTGCACCCACCAGGGCTGCATCGTCACCAGCGTCGCCGACGGCGTCATCGAGTGCGGCTGCCACGGCAGCCGCTTCCGCGCCGCCGACGGCTCCGTGGCCGGCGGCCCCGCCAACCGCCCCCTCCGCGAAATCCGTGTCAAGTCCGACGCCACCGGCGTCTTCCGCGCCTGAAGGAAGGGCACCTTCCTCTCGTTGCCGGTGGAGGAAGGTGCCCCTGCTCGACTGCCCGTCAGATGCGCGAGCTGGCGCTGACGGTGAAGCCGGTGTTCACGGCCGCACCCGCGTTGGTGTAGCAGCTGACGTCGCGCACGTACAGGTCGACGCCCGAGATCGTCCACGGGAAGTTCAGGCCGCAGAAGTTCGAGTTCGAGCCGGCCGCGGTGACCTGCACGGTCAGCGGCGCGAAGCCGATCTGCCGGAAGGTGACCAGGGACAGGCCGAGACCTGCCGAGATGAGGGTGTTCGCGCCGTAGCCGAGCACCGAGTTGAAGTTGGTGAACGCCGGGCCCACCGGCGGGGCGTTCCAGAGGTAGCCGAAGTACTGCGGCGGGAATCCGGCGCCGTAGAGCGACGCCTTCTGCTGGTACGACACCGTGAAGCGGCTGTTGACCAGGGCGCCCGCCGAGTCGAAGCAGAGCACCGTGACCTCCTGCTGCGCCGGGATCGAGGTCCAGTTGCGGATCTTGCAGCGAGTGCCCGCGGTGGCGACGGCGGTCACCTGCGCGCTGCCGTCGATCGGGCCGCCGGAGCCGATGCCCGGGAACTTCACGCTCCACTGGCCCACACCCATCGGCGTGACCAGGTTGCCCGCGCCCACCGCGTTGTACTGGCTGATGATCACGCCGGTCGGCTGGGTGTCCACGTAACCGTAGGGCCCGGACGCCCCGACGCCTGAGGCCATGGTGAAGAAGGCGCTGAAGCCGCTGTTGTCGGGCACCCCGCCGACCCGGTAGCAGCGGATGATGGCGATCTCGTTGGCGCCGGACGGGAACCAGGTCTCGGCCTGGCACCAGCGTGGCGCGGTGGTGATCGCGGTGACGTGCACGACGCCCCCGGGGGCTGCCTGGCCTGGGAACGTGACCTGGTAGCGGCCGACGGCCAGCGGGACGACCGTGGTGGCCGCCGGGGTGGTGCCTCCGGCCACCACCGCCGCGCCGTTCCACAGGACGAACCCGAACCGGTTCGGCACGGCAGCCTGCGAGGGCGTGCCGGCGACCAGCAGTGTGCCGAGCATGGCGACGATCCCCACCAGGGTGGAGAGCACGCGTGTCGGTCTTAGCATGTCCGATACCTTTCCGTGACGGGACGGTAACTCGATACATGCAAACATGTGGATCTAACGATCTCAATGAATCTGTCGGAACCTGGCTGGAGAGTGAATACGCCGCGGCTACAGGTCCTCGGCGCGGTACTGCTCGACGACCTGGTAGCCCATCGAGCCGTAGAGGCGCATGGCGATCGTGTTGTGGCCGAAGACGTTCAGCCCGAGCTGGGCGTCGCCCGCCGCCGCGGTCGCCTGCTCGCCGACGAGCATCGCGGCGCGCCCGTAGCCGCGGCCCCGGTGCGCCGGGTCCACGTCCACGCCGAACACGAAGCTCATCCCGGGCACGAAGCCGTGCCGCAGCCATATCGTGGCCACGACCTCGTCCCCGGCGGTCACACACCAGAGGGCGTGGCCGGCGGTGCGCAGACCCTCCGGGAGCAGCTCGTCGTGCTCGGCGACGGACGCCGCCAGCGCGTCGGCGGGGGAGCGGCTGCCGGAGGCGGCCATCTCCTCGGCGTACATGCGGATCGCCTGTTCCCGCCACAGCCCGAAGTCGACAGGGGTCATCGGCCGCCCGGCGACGCCGGCGGGCAGGGACACCCCGGCGGGCACGGTCTTGACCATCTGCTGCGCCCGCAGGGGGTACGCGCCGAAGAGCGCGTCGGCGGCCGGGTCGCCGGGTGCGGTCACCACGGCCAGGCGGCTGCCGCCGTCCGCGGCGGCGTGTTCGCGGGCCCACGCCACCGCCGCGCGGCCCAGGCCCCGGCCGCGGTGCTCGGGGGCCAGCCACAGGTCGTGCAGGCTGCGCTGCTCGGGCCGGCCGGGCCGTGACCCGCCGAGGGCCAGGAAGCCCGCCACCGCGCCGCCGACCTCGACGGCGTACACGCGCCCGCCCTCGTCGTCGCGCTGGTTGCCGAGGCTGCGCTCGACCTCCCGGGTGATCGTCGCCGGGTCGGTGTAGCACCGGACGTACCGCTCGCGCAGCCGCCGCGCCCACTCCGCCCGCCACCGCTCGATCTCCGGCCCCGTCGCCTCGCGCACGCTGATCATGCCGTGACCCTACGAGGACCGGCCCGCTTGGTCCATCCGTCACACCGGGACACGGCGCCGGCCAGGCCCGGAACCGTCGGCGCCGGTCGACCGTTGACCACCGTGGTGCCGGCGATCATGCCGGGCGACGGCGGAAGGCAGTGGGCGATGACGACGATCGGGTTGATCGGCAGTGGGCACATCGGCGGCACCGTGGCCAGGCTGGCCGTGGCCGCCGGGTACGACGTGGTGCTGAGCAACTCGCGGGGCCCGCAGACACTGGCCGACCTGGCCGCGGAACTGGGCCCGCGGGCGCGCGCGGGCACCGTTGCCGAGGCCGCCGCGGCGGGTGACCTGGTGCTGGTCAGCGTGCCGCTGCACGCCTACGACAGCGTCCCGCCGGAGCCGCTGGCCGGCAAGGTCGTGATGGACACCAACAACTACTACCCCGAGCGCGACGGGCAGATCGAGGTCCTCGACGACGGCAGTTCCAGCAGCAGCGAGCTGCTGCAGCGCCACCTGGCGGGCGCGCACGTGGTGAAGGTGTTCAACAACATCTTCTTCAAGCACCTGGGTTCGCTGGCCCGCCCGGCCGGTGCGCCGGACCGCACCGCGCTGCCCATCGCCTCCGACGACCCCGCTGCCAAGGCGGCCGTGACGGCGTTCCTGGACGCGATCGGCTACGACGCGGTCGACGCCGGCCCCCTGGGCGCGGGCGGCCGCAAATACCAGCCCGACACCCCTGCCTACGGCACCCCGTACGGCCCGTTCAGCAACGAGCACGGCACCCCCGCCCCCGCCGCCACCGTCCGCGCCGCCGTCGAAGCGGCCTGATGTAAGGAAGGGCGCTTTCTCAACGCTTCGCGTTGGAGAAGGCGCCCTTCCCGTCGTGCTGGTGGGCAGCGCCTGCGGAAACCGCGGTGCCCGCGGAAACCTCGGTGCGGTGGCGAGGCGCGCGTGGCAGGATCGGCCGCGTGCCCGCGCCCCACGGATTCGACTTCGCCGTGCGCGCCGACGGAACCGTCGCCGTGTCGCACCACCGTGCCGTGGTGACCCTGCTGCGCGGCGACCGTGCCAAGCGTTTCCTGGACGAGGTGGGAGCCGGTGACCCGCAGGAGGTCATGGCCCGCTGGACGGGCAACTACCGGCACGGCAACGAGCGCACCGCACGCGACCACCCGCGCAACGCGCGGCGCTGAGCGCCTGAGCCGGACGATCAGCGCGTCAGGCACCCTCAGGACGCCACCACAGCCGCCCTCCCGCGTTGCCCGGCCCGCACGGTTCAGCTCTGTGCGGCAACGCTCTGCTCGTCGCTGACCGCGGCCGCGGGTGCCTCGGCGGGTCGGGGCACGCCAGCTGCCGACCTGCGCCCCCTGACCAGCAGCACGGACACGGCCGCGACCCCGAGCACGATCAGGGGCAGCACCATGGTCGACTTCATCGCCGCGGTGAAGCCCTCGTGGAACGTGGTCAACGCGAGCTGCGCGATCTCCGGCGGGGCGCCCGCGGGCAGGTGGGCTCCGCTCTGGCCCGCGCCGACCTCCATACCGCGTGATCCGGCCTCGTCGAACGCGGCGACGAAGCGGTCGCGGAACGGCTCGGGCAGCGCGGCGGCGTTGGTGCGGGCCTGCGCGGCCAGGTCGACGGCGAGCCGGGCCTGCAGCAGCGCGCCCACCGCGGCCGCGCCGATGACCGCGCCGAGCTGTCGGGTGGTGTTGAAGACGCCCGAGGCGGCGCCGGCGAAGCGCGGCTCGATGTCGCGCATGGCGATGGTCTGCAGCGGGGCGAAGACGCCGCCGAGGCCGAGGCCCGCGACGAGCAGGCCGGGGAGCAGGTCGCCACGGTCCGAGCCGGCCTGGGCGGCCAGCACGACCCAGGTGAGGCCGGCCGTCCACAGGATCATGCCGGCCAGCAGGACGTACTTGCCGTGGCGGTCGGCCGCGCGGCCCGCGACGGGCGCCACGAACATGGAGATCAGGGACATCGGTGCGGTGGTGAGCCCGGCCTGCAGTGCGGTGAGGCCGAGGACCGACTGCAGGTAGATGGTGAGCGGCAGGAACAGCCCGAGCATGCCGAAGGAGACCGCGGCGACCACGGCGTTCATCACCGAGAAGTTGCGGTCGGCGAACAGCCGCAGCGGGATCAGCGGCTCGGCGTCGCTGCGCACGTGCGACAGCCAGACGAACAGGGCGAGGACCAGCACCCCGGCCGCGATGACCATCGGGATGGTGACCGGGCCCCACACCCGCCCCCAGTCGTGCGACTCGCCCTCGATGAGGCCGTAGCAGATCAGGAACAGTCCGGCGGTGACCAGGGCGGTGCCGGGCAGGTCGAGCCGGTGGCGGCGGTTGAAGCGCAGGTCGGGCATGATGACCGCGGCCATGACGAGCGCGATCACGCCGACCGGCACGTTGACGAAGAAGATCCAGCGCCAGCCCCACTCGGAGACCAGCCAGCCGCCCAGGGTCGGCCCGGCGACCGTGGCCAGGCCCGCCACGCCACCCCAGACGCCGAACGCGGCGCCGCGCCGCTCGGCGGGGAAGATGGTGGTGATGACGGCCAGCGTCTGCGGGGTCAGCAGTGCCCCGCCGAGGCCCTGCGCGATGCGGAACACCACGAGCTGGGCCGGATCCTGGGCCAGCCCGCAGGCGATCGAGGCGACCGTGAACAGCGCGAGGCCGATCATGAACAGCCGCTTGGGGCCGTGGACGTCGCCGAGCCGTCCCGCGGTGATCAGCAGGACGGCGTACACCAGGATGTAGGCGTTGAGGATCCACAAGATCTGGTTCAGCGTCGCGCCGAGGTCGTCGATGAGGTCCGGGATCGCGATGTTCACGATGGTCGTATCAAGAAGGATCATGAAGAAGCCCAGGCACAGCACCGAAAGGATGAGCCACGGGTTGCGTTGCGGGGCGTCGGCCGCGGGCGCGGCCCCGGGCGTACGCTGAGTGATCATGGCGTGTCTCCTGTCTGCGTCCGAGCGGGTGGAGCATAGTCCTCGGACGATGACTTCCGCCGTACCGTTCGTCTGTCGGGGTGGCGGCCGGATGCACGCAGAGTGATAAATTGACATATTCAAGGTAATGCGTAAGGTCTGATTCGACCGCTACGGGAGCCACGTAGCAGCGCGGAAGTGGGGCAGCCTTCCGCGGCTGAAGTCGAAGTCCGACCATGCGTGCGTTCGCGTGCGGTGCGACGGCCCCGGGCTCCCTCGGTATCCGCCCACGCGTGCATGGCACTCCGTACGAAGGAGTTCCCATGTCCACCACACTCGCCGCTCGACGGCGGGCCGCACTCTACGCGCTGATCGTGGCCGTCGCCTCGGTCCTGCTGCTCACCACGGCGCTGGCGAAGATCGCCGACGCGCACGGCAACATCGTCAGCCCAGCCTCGCGCAACTACGGGTGCTGGCAGCGCTGGGGCAGCGACTTCCAGAACCCGGCGATGGCCACCCAGGACCCCATGTGCTGGCAGGCCTGGCAGGCCGACCCCCAGGCCATGTGGAACTGGAACGGCCTGTTCCGCGAGGGCGTCGCCGGCAACCACCAGGGCGCCATCCCGGACGGCCAGCTGTGCAGCGCGGGCCACACGCAGAGCGGCCGCTACAACGCGATGGACACCGTCGGTGACTGGAAGGCGCAGTCGATCGCGAACAACTTCAGCGTCAAGCTCTACGACCAGGCCAGCCACGGCGCGGACTACATCCGGGTGTACGTGACCAAGCAGGGGTACAACCCGATCACACAACCGCTGGGCTGGGGCAACCTGGAACTGGTCGGCCAGATCGGCAACACCCCCGCCTCGCAGTGGACCCCGGAGAGCGCGGGCGGCGTGTCGATCCAGGTCGGCGGCACCGCCAGCGGGCGCACCGGCCGGCACATCGTGTACACCATCTGGCAGGCCAGCCACCTGGACCAGTCGTACTACTTCTGCAGCGACGTGACCTTCGGCGGCGTCAACCCGAGCCAGTCGCCGTCGGCGTCCCCGTCGCCGAGCCGCCCGCCGTCGGCGTCGCCGTCGCCCAGCCGGCCGCCGTCGCCGAGCCCGTCGGTCTCGCCGAGCCCGTCGTCGTCCCCGCCGCCGCCCGGCGGCTGCTCGGCGTCGTACTCGCTGACCGGCCAGTGGCCCGGCGGCTTCCAGGGTGAGGTCAAGGTGACCGCGGGCTCCTCCGCGATCACCAAGTGGACGGTCACGGTCACCTGGACCAACGGCCAGCAGATCACCAACGCCTGGAATGCCACGGTCACCACCAGCGGTTCCACCGCCACCGCCAAGAGCGTCGCCCACAACAGCGCGCTCGCCGCGGGAGCCAGCACCACCTTCGGCTTCCTCGGCAGCTACACCGGCAGCGCCAACGGCGCTCCCGCCCTCACCTGCTCACCCACCTGACAGGAGGAAGGGCGCCTGCCACAACGCATAAATTGTGGTAGGCGCCCTTCCTCACCACGCACATCGTGTGGGCAGCGCCCCCGTGGCGCTGCCCGCACGGTTGTGGTCAGGAAGGCGCGGTTGCCCGCTTGAGTCGCGCCTCACGCTCGGCGGACCGGCCCAGCGCGATCAGGTATGCGTGCCGCTCCCCGCGCTCCACCAGCAGCGCCCCGGCGACGAAGAGCACCAGCGGGAACACGATCAGGAGCACCCACTGCCCGGGCACGAGCAACACGGGCGGGTTGAACCGCTGCGTCGACACGATGAACCCGTTGAACGCCACCGGCACGAGCATCTGCAGCGCGAGCGCCGGGGCGAACATCGCCAGCAGCCGGCGGCGCACCGGCGCGGCGGTCCGCACCAGGCAGTACAGGATCACCAGGACGAGGATCCGCCCCAGCACGACGGAGATGATGCCGCTGACGTAGTAGTAGCCGAAGCCGCCAGACGTGTTCCAGCCGCCCAGCGCCCCGATCGAGTCGACGGCGCCGCCCGGCGTCCGGGTGACCACGGCGAGCATCACCTCGATCGTGGGCAGAACAGCGAGCATCGCGAACGCGAGCGTCAGCACGACGGTGCGGCGGGCGCCCAGGCTCGCCTGCGGGCGCGTCCGGCCCCGGGCGGTGAGCGCCAGCGCGCCGCCGACCCCGAGCACCAGCATCCACCAGGACTGCAGAACGCCGGTGGGGTTGTCCGGATAGTCGCGAAACGCCGTGACCGCCTCGGCCAGCACCGCCACCCAGGCGCCCGCGGCCGCCACGAGACGGAACCCGGTGAACGCGAACACGACGGCCAGCGCCCAGCCGGCCAGCGGAAGCCACAACCGGCCCGGTAGCCAGGGGAAGACATCGTCGAAGCGCCAGAACGACGCCAGGGATGAGCCTGCTCTGCCGAGCTGGTAGGTGAGCATCATGAACGACGCGACCAGGCCGAACACGGCGGCGGCCGGAGCCCAGCGCCCGTCGGCGACGCTCGCGCCACGCCCGCCCAGGCGCATCCAGGCTGCGCAGCGGACCAGGTTGGCGGTCTCACGCAGGCCGGGGAAGCGCTGCTGCGGCTTCGCCCCGGCCATGAGCACGCCGATCATCTCGTCCTCGTACTCGTGCCGGTGCGCGGCCGGGAACAGGGCAAGCAGGCGCTCGTACCGGCGTGCCAGTTGCTCGTGGTGCTCGCTCACGCCGCCCCCGTCCCGGGGCGCAGGGTGAAGCCGGACAGCCGGGCGGCGGCCGCGTCGGCGTTGCGGCGCAGGCGCACCGTCTCGGCGGCCAGGCGCTCCTGCCCGACCCCGGTGAGCCGGTAGTAGCGGCGCAGCCGGGACGCGACGATCTCCTCGCGGTCCACTTCGATCAGACCGCTCTCGCGCAGCCGGTCCAGCACGGAGTAGAGGGTGCCGGTGTGCAGGCGGACCTGTCCGCCGGAGATGTCGCGCACGTCCTCGATCACGGCATAGCCGTGTCTGGGCTCGCCCGCCAGCGCCGTGAGGATCAGGAAGGCGGGCTCCCCCATGGATATCTCAGCCATGCCGGGAGCATATACGTCCAACAAACATATGCAATCTGCGAACCTGTCACTCGGTCGTGGCCGGACGGTCCTGATCGGAAGGCGGCCCGTCGGCCAGGCCGAGCAGCGGCAGGCACGGTGCCAGCCCTTCGACGGTCACCGGAGGACGGTCGCGCTCCTGCCAGGCCTGCCTGGACAGCCGCAGCCGGCGGATCACCCGCAGGCGGCCCTGGTCGTCGTGCCGCTCGATGCCGTCGTGGGCGTAACCGAGCTTGGCCGACACCCCGAGCGACGACACGTTGTCGGTGAAGGCCGCCGAGACCAGATCCGTCGCGCCGAGGTGGATGAACGCCAGGTGTGCCACCGCGGCCCGCATCTCCGCGCCGACGCCCTGCCGCTGGTGCCGCAGGCCGAGCCAGCTCGCGGTCGCGCACTCGGCGGTCACCGCGAGGTCGGTCGCCTTGAGCATCTGCATGCCTACCGGCGCACCCTCGTGGAACACCGTGAGCGGGAGCTTCCAGGCCTTCGGGGTCCACTGGCCGAGCAGGCCCCAGTGGTGCAGCACGACGGACCTGGCCCGCTCGGCCGGCGGCAGCTCGGTCCAGCGGATGCGGAACGGCATGTACGCCGGGTCGTGCACGCCGTCGGCGGCGACGTCGGCCAGCGTGGCCAGTTCCTCCGCGTCGGGTAGCCGCAGCTGCAGTCGGGGCGTGGTGATCCGGAGTCCGACCAGCGGGAAGTGATCGATGAGCATGAACCGATGGTCGGCGCGGATCGGCGGCCGGGTCAACGCGATTTCCTGGGGTGGAGGACATCACATTTCCCAACCGATCAGGTCGGCACCCCGAATAATTGCACGAATAGCACAAAACGCCCCAACCGGGCGTGACGGATCACCGGCGAACAAGCTCGCCGACAACCGCGCTGACGGCCGGTCGCATTCCAGCTTGAGCAGGTGATTTAACCGATAACCCGCATGCTGGGAATCCGGGTCGTCCGGAAGGTAGCGTTCCGCCCATGTTGATCCAGGATCAGGCTGTGGCGTCCGCGCCCTGGACCGGCCTCAACGCCGGACACCAGGTGGGGATCGCCCCGCTGCGCCGTCCGATGGCTCCGGCGGTGCCCGGCACCCGCATGATCGTCGACGAGTACCTGGCCCGGCTGGCCGAGGGCGACGCGGAGCGTATCGCGGAGCTGTTCGCCGACGAGGTCGAGTGCTACGTGGCGGCGTCCGAGGCGGCCCCGTGGATGGCCAGCCGAGGGCTGGCCGCCGACTTCCTGCGGCTGACGATGCCGCGCTTCGAGCTCGGCCGCAGCACGGTCGAAGCGGACAAGGTGCTGGTCGACGGCACCGACGCGGTGGTGCTGGGTCACTTCATCCATGTGATCAAGCCGACCGGCCGCCGGCTGTCCTCACCGGTGGCCATCCACCTGAGCGTGTCGGGCGGTCGCATCACCTCGATGCACATGTACGAGGACAACGTCGCGCTCGTCTCGCGGATCCGGGGCAAGCGCCCCATCACGTCGTCGGCCTGCGCCGCCGCCAAGAACGCCCTGGGCTGAGCCCGCCCGCCCGCCCACCCGAACCGGCCCGATCCGCGATTCCGCGGACGGGCCGGTTCGTCGTGTGGACCAATGGGGGGAGCCGGTCGGGCCTCCGACCGGCGTCCGGTCAGCGTGAGGGGGACGCCGTGGGTCGGCTCGACGGCAAGACGGCGGTGGTGACGGGCGGGACCACGGGCATCGGGCTGGCGGCCGCGCAGCGGCTGGCCGCCGAGGGCGCGCACGTGTTCCTCATCGGCCGCCGCGAGCAGCAGGTCGCCGACGCGGTGGCCGCGATCGGCGCGAACGCCACCGGCATCACCGGCGACGTCACCTCCGCCGCCGACCTGGACCGGCTCTATGCCGCGGTCCGGCAGCGCGGTGCGGGCCTGGACGTGGTGCTGGCCAACGCGGGCGGCGGCGAGTTCATGCCGCTGGACCAGGTGACTCCCGAGCACTTCGACGGCACCTTCGACCTCAACGTCAAGGCGCTGCTGTTCACCGTGCAGAAGGCCCTGCCGCTGCTCGGCGAGGGCTCCTCGGTCATCCTGACCGCGTCGACGGCCGGTTCCAACGGCGAGCCGGCGTTCAGCGTGTACGGGGCCTCGAAGGCGGCGGTCCGCTCGTTCGCCCGGTCCTGGGCCATGGAGCTGAAGGATCGGGGCATCCGGGTCAACGCGTTGAGCCCCGGCCCCGTGGAGACGCCCGGCATCAGCGGCCTGGTCGCCGATGAGGGGCAGGCGCGGCAGTTCAAGCAGGCGTTGATCGACCGGGTGCCGCTGGGCCGGATGGGCCGCCCCGAGGAGGTCGCCGACGCGGTTCTCTTCCTCGCCTCCGACCAGAGCACCTTCATCACCGGCATCGAGCTGTTCGTGGACGGAGGCATGAACCAGGTCTGACCCCGTCCGCCGGGTCAGGGCCGGGGGAGCAGCGCGATGGTCTGGTCGGCGATGGCGCGCAGCAGGTCGGGGCCGACGCCGGCCTTGCCGACGGACTCCATGCCGCGCAGGGCGGCCAGCACCACGGCGGCCAGCTTCGCGGGGTCGGCGGCCGGATCGAGGTCGCCCTCCCGCTGCGCGGCGGTGACGGTGTCGGTCAGCAGCTCGTGCAGGCGCAGGAAGGTCGCCCGGGCCCGTTCGGCGACGGCCGGGTCGTCGCCGGCCAGTTCGGCGGTGCTTTTGGCGAGCAGGCAGCCTCGACCGCCGTCGGAGGACGCGGCCGCGGTGCGCAGGTGCGCTACCAGGCGGTCGTACGCCCTTCCGGGGCCGGTCAGGTCGGCCTCGACCCCGGCGACGGCGTCGGTGCAGTAGCCGTCGAAGGCGCGCAGGAACAGCGAGTGCTTGTCGCCGAAGGCGCCGTAGAGGCTGCCCCGGCCGAGTCCGGTGGCGGCGGTCAGGTCGTCCAGCGAGGTCGCCTCGTAGCCGCCGGTCCAGAACTGCTCGCGGGCGGCCCGCAGCACCTCGGCTTCGTCGAACTTGCGGGGCCTGGCCATGGGGCCAGGTTAGCACGTATTGGACTGTATGATCCATTACGTGCCGGGTGGGTGGGACCGCCGGTGACGGGGGGACGATCGAGGGCGAGGATGGCGATATGACCAACGACATGACCGTGAAGCTCACGCACGGCGCGGTGATGCCGCGTATCGGTCTCGGCACCTGGCCGATGGACGACGCCCAGGCCGCGGCCTGCGTGGTGCAGGCCGTCGAGGCCGGCTACCGGCTCTTCGACACGGCGGAGAACTACGGCAACGAGCGCGGCGTCGGCCAGGGCATGCGCGACGCGGGCCTGCCCCGCGAGGAGCTGTTCGTCACCACCAAGTTCAACGCCCGCTGGCACGGCCGTGACCTGGTGCGCCGGGCCTTCGACGCGTCCGCCGAGCGGCTCGGCGTCGACTACGTCGACCTGCTGCTGATCCACTGGCCGAACCCCGAGCAGGACCGCTACGTCGACGCCTGGCGGGGCATGGTGGCGCTGCTGGAGGAGGGGCGGCTGCGTGCCGTGGGGGTGTCCAACTTCAAACCGGCCCACCTGGAGCGGCTGCGTGCCGAGACCGGGGTGCTGCCCGACGTCAACCAGGTGCAGCTCAGCCCGCGTATCGCCCGCAAGCTGCCGCGCGCCTACCACGCCGAGCACGGCATAGTCACGCAGTCGTGGAGCCCGCTCGGCCAGGGCCGCGAACTGCTGGCCGACCCGGTGATCGCCGAGATCGCGGCCGGGCACGGGCGCAGCCCGGCGCAGGTCGTGCTGCGCTGGCACCTGCAGCTCGGCCTGACCGCGGTGCCGAAGTCGGCCGATCCGCAGCGGATGCGCGAGAACCTGGCCGTCTTCGACTTCGCGCTGAGCGAGGCGGAGCTGGGCCGGATCTCCGGCTTGGACCAGGGCGAGCGCGCGGCGGTGGACTCCGACCTCGTCGGCCACTGAGCACCGCCATGGGCCGGGAACTGCTGATCGGCCTCGGCGTGGCACTGCTGGCGTCGTGGCTGTTGCTGGTCGTCGGTCTGCTGCTGGCGCGGCCGAAGGGCCCGCTGCTGGCCGAGGCGGTGCGGTTGCTGCCGGACCTGCTGCGGCTGCTGCGCCGCCTGGCCGCCGACCGCACCCTGCCCCGGGGCGTACGCGTCCGGCTGGCGCTGCTCATGGTCTATCTGGCCATCCCGTTCGACCTGATCCCCGACTTCTTGCCGGTCATCGGGTACGCCGACGACGCGATCATCGTGGCGTTGGTGCTGCGTTCGACGGTGCGCCGCGCGGGGCTGGCCGCGGTCCGCCGGCACTGGCCGGGCACCGAGGACGGCTTCGCGGCGCTCACCCGGCTGACCGGCATGCGCGGGCCTGAGTCGGGCTGACCAGTCCCTGATCTCGTCCTATTTCCGACATCGGGGACACGCGATGGATGTCGGAGCCGTCCGTCGGCGCTGGCTACCGTACGGGCGCCACCCCCCGACGACGAGATGGGGTCCTGAGATCCGCATGCAACGTACGACGATGAGAGCGCTGCGCGCAGCCGCCGTCGCCCTGGTCCTGGCCGGAGCGGTGCTCGGCGCGCCCGGGGCCGCGACGGCCACCGGCATCGCGGGCCCCGCCTGCGACTTCAACGGCGACGGCCGGTCCGACCTGGCGGTGGGCGTGCCCGGCGAGAGCGTCGGCACCCTGGACAGCGCCGGTGCGGTGAACGTCCTCTACGGCTCCGCCGCGGGCGTGACCGCGACCGGCAACCAGCTGTTCCACCAGGACAGCGCGGGCGTGGACGGGGTAGCCGAGGCGGGCGACGCCTTCGGCTCCGACACCGCGTGCGGTGACTTCAACGGCGACGGCCGCGACGACCTGGCGATCGGCGTCTCGCACGAGAGCGTCGACGTCTCCGCGAACGCCGTGTTCGACGCGGGTGCGGTCAACATCCTGTACGGCTCCGCGAGCGGCCTGAGCACCACCGGCAACCAGGTGCTGCACCAGGCGACGCCGGGTGTGCCGGAGACGCCGGAGCGCGCCGACGAGTTCGGCACCGCGCTGGCCGCGGGTGACTTCAACGGCGACGGCCGCGACGACCTGGCCGTGGGCGCACCCGGGGAGAACGTCGCCGGGGCCAACCAGACCGGCACGGTGACCGTCTTCTACGGCACCCGCACCGGCCTGTCCGGCACCGGCAGCCAGGACTGGAACCAGGCGACGTCCGGTGTGGAGGGCGACCCGGAGGGCGGCGAGCAGCTCGGCGCGGCACTGGCCGCGGGCGACTTCAACGGCGACGGCGAGGCCGACCTGGCCATGGGCACGCCCGGCGAGTCGATCGGCGGTGAGGCCTGGGTCGGCTCGGTGAATGTGCTCTACGGCAGCGCGGCCGGCCTGAGCGCCGCCGGTGACCAGGTGTGGAACCAGTCGACGACTGGCGTGCCGGGCAACTGGGAGGCGGGCGACCTGACCGGCACGGCGGTCACCGCGGGCGACTTCGACGGCGACGGCCGCGACGACCTGGCGATCGGCTCGCCGGGCGAGGACGACGGCGCGATCCGCGACGCGGGCGCGGTCAACGTGATCTACGGCGCGGCGTCGGGTCTGACCGCCTCCGGCAGCCAGATCGTCACCCGCACCACGCTGCTGTTGTCGGGTCTGGCCCAGGCGGGCGACTCGTTCGGGTCGGCGCTGGCGGCCGGGGACTTCAACGGCTCCGGCCACGACGAGCTGGCGATCGGCATCCCCCGGGCGACCGTGGCGGGCAACGTCGCCGCGGGCGCGGTGGCGGTGGCGTTCGGCAGCCCGGTCGGGCTGTCCCTGCTCACCAGCCAGGTCGTCAGCCAGGGCACGCTCGGCGTCGAGGGCCTGCTGGAGGCGGGCGACAGCCTGGGGTACGCGCTGGGCACGGGCGACTTCGACGGCAACGGGCGGGCCGACCTGGCCGCTGCCGCGCCGGGCGAGGCCGACGGCACGCAGCCGGGCGCGGGCGCCGTGAACGTGCTCTACGGCTCGGTGCTGCGGCTGCTGACCGCCAACGACCAGATCTTCTCCCAGAACACGGCCGGCATCGAGGGCGTGGCCTCGGCGTACGACCGCTTCGGCGGCGGCCCCGGGGTGTCCACGGGGCAGTACCGCATCGGATACACCGACGGCACCCGGGTCACGGTCACCCGTGACCACCAGTCGCACTCGCCGAGCCGGTTCCGCATCGACATGGCCGGTGTGAACGCCGGGCCGGACTACCAGATCGTGGCGGCCCGCACCGGCACCATCCGGTACATCGTGGACGGCAACGCGGAGCCGACCGACGACAACAACTACGTCTGGATCGAGCACGCCGACGGCGAGTGGAGCAAGTACACCCACTTCCAGACCAACAGCGTGACCAGCCGCGGCCACCAGGTCGGCGACGTGGTCACCGCGGGCACGGTGCTCGGCCTGGAGGGCGACGTCGGCCGGGCCAGCGGCGAGCACCTGCACTTCGAGGTCGCCGTGCCGGACAGCACCGCCGACCCGATCAGCGGCGGCGGCTTCATCAAGGGCCTCGACCGCATCCCGCAGATCTGCGGCGTGCCCGGCAACGTCTTCCTGCAGGGGCAGACGTACACCGCGGCGCCCTGCTGACGCGGGCATGACGACGGGGGCCGGCTGACGCGCCGGCCCCCGTTCCGTCAGCCCAGCGGGCCGCGCTCGACGCAGAACTCGTTGCCCTCCGGGTCGGCCATGACGACCCAGCCGCGCCCGTCGGGGCGGCGCTGGTCGGAGACGATCGTCGCGCCGATGCCGACCAGCCGCTCGACCTCCTCGTCGCGGCTGCGCTCCTGCGGCTGCAGGTCGAGGTGCATCCGGTTCTTCACCGTCTTGCCCTCCGGCACCGGGATGAACAGCAGGTTGACCCCGTGCGGGCCGACCAGGCGGCCGTTGGGGTCACCGGGGCCGTTCGGGTCGTCCGGGTCCTCCTGCCAGCCGGTGACCTGCGTCCAGAACAGGGACTGGGCGTAGCAGTCGTGACAGTCGACGGTGATGCTGTGCAGTGCCATGGTCATGGCGGCCATGATCACATATCGGCAGGCCGCGCGGCCCGCGGCGGCGTCAGCTGACGCACCGGGCCAGGGCCCACTCGCCCTCGGCGACCAGCAGCGGCCAGTTCAGCGGGGCGGGGTCGGCGCCGGTGGCCGCGTCCAGCCGGGTCACCAGCTCGGCGAAGCCGATGCCGCGTTCCACTGCCGCGCAGCGCGCGACCAGGCACAGGTAGGCGGCCTCCAGGGCCACGGACAGGCCGTACGCGTCGGTCATCGGCTCGCCGCGGTGCGCGAAGGCGTGCCGGGCCCGCACCGCGCGGGCCATGTCCCAGCGGGCCGTGCGGCGGGTGCGGGGGACCGCGGAGCGCGGGTCGGTGACCAGGGACAGCAGCTCCGCGCGGCGCTGCGCGAGCAGCCCGTTCCACTCGTACGCCGCCGCCAGCTCGTGCCATCGCGGCCCGGTGAGCAGCGCGAGGTCCGCGGCATCGGCGCCGGTGGCCCACGGCCCGCGGGCGCTCTTGGCGTTGATCGGGCAGGGTTGGCGCAGGTACTGCTGGAGGTGGCGGAACAGTGCCCGGGGAGTCTGCGCCGCGAGCAGGATGGCGGCGATCTCGATGGTGCGCGCGAACGCCGTGCGCTGCGCCCACGGGCCCTCGTCACACTCGAAGCCGACGTCGAGCAGCGGCAGCAGCGCCTGGAACGCGTCGCGGACCGAGCCGCGCTCCAGTTCCCGCAGCGCCATCAGGTACTGCAGCAGCAGCGTGTGGATCCTCGGGTCGGTCTCGGCGGCCGCCATGACACGCTGCGTCGTCCTGCCGTCGACGGCCTCGGGCTGCTCGTAGGCGAACCGCGGCGGCATCGGGAAGCGCACCGTGCGGCCCTGGGGCGCCGGGTACTCGTCGTGCACGACGACGATCTCGTGTCCGATGTTCACCGGCCGGTTCGGCGGCCGGAGCTGGAGCTGGTAGCGGTCGTAGTGCTCCAGGAAGGTCATCGCGGCCGCGGTCGGGTCGTTCGCGGTCACCTCCGCGACCAGGTAGCGCGGGGTGCGGGCGGCGTGCCCGGCCGACTCGGCGGCGGTGACGAGCTGCTGGAAGGCGGGCTCCAGCGTGTCGAAGTACAGCTGCGACCAGCCGAAACTTTTGATCATGGTGCCGCCCCGGGTGACCGGGACCACCAGCCGGAAGGTGCGGGCGGTGGTCCGCTTGGCGTGCCAGCGCTGCAGCTCGTCGAGCTGGTCCTGCAGCCGCTGCCCGTTGAGCAGGATCCGCCGCGCGCCGAGCAGGGTCTGCGGGCTGTATCCGGCCAGGATCAGCCCGTGCGCCATCCGTTCCGCGTAGCCCACCGGGTCGGCCTGCACCTGCTCGGCGGACAGCCGCTCGAACATGACCTTCGGCGTCTGCTCCCACTCGTCGTCGAGCAGTGCCGCGTACAGCGTGCTGCCGTTCAGCCGCCGCTTGTCCGCTCCCGTGGTCTCGACGGCGGCGAGTTCCCTGCGCAGCAGGCCGTCCGAGACCGGCCGCAGCCGCCAGCGGAAGTCGACCTCCGGCGAGGTCATCTCGATCCACCGTTGCAGGAACAGCCGCTGCGCCGCGGGCATCTTGAGGTACTGCGTGGGCTGGTTGCCCGCGGTGGGAGTCCACATGGGTCGGCTCCGGTCCGGTCCGGGAGGCGGACGACCGCCTCATGGTCGTGAAAGAGGGTCGATGAGGGCGGGCGGGCCGGTTGCGGCCCGCCCGCGACCGGGCGATTCGGCGGTGTGCGCCTACGCCCGGGGACGCAGCACCCGATCGACGAGTGCGGCGAGCAGTGCGGCCCGCTCGGCCATCGCGGGCAGGTCGACCCATTCGCCCTCGGCGTGGGCGTTGCCGCCGACCGGGCCGAGCCCGTCGAGGGTCGGGATGCCGTATCCGGCGGTCAGGTTGCCATCGGAGGCCCCGCCGACCGCGACGCCCGCGGGCGCGGCCAGCCCCAGCTCCGCCGCCACGGTGCGGGCGAGTTCGTAGAGCCGCGCGGAGGCGGTCGGTGGCAGCGCGGGCCGGTGCACACCGCCGTGCACGGTCAGCCGGCTGCCCGCCAGGACGGGGCGCAGCCCCTGCATCGCCCGGTCCACCCGCTCGAATTCGGCCTGGTCGAAGGCGCGCACGTCGACGGCGACACCGGCGGCGGCCGGGACCGTGTTCTCGGTGCTGCCGCCCGCCAGCACCGTCGGGGTCACCGTGGTCTCGCCGTCGCCGAGCCCGGCCACCGCCAGGATCTGGTGGGCCAGCTCCACTGCGGCGTTGACCCCGCGGCCCGGGTCCAGGCCCGCGTGAGCGGCCCGGCCCGCGATCTCCAGGCGGTAGCGGGCGATGCCCTTGCGGGCGGTCTTGAGCGCACCGTCGGCGCTGGGCTCGCAGATCAGGGCGGCCCGGGCACCGCGGGCCACGCGTTCGATGAGCACCCGGGAGTCGGGCGAGCCGACCTCCTCGTCGCCGTTGACGACGACGGTGACCCCGTCGAGGGAGGACCGTATGGACAGCGCGTGGAACAGCTGGACCAGGCCCGCCTTCATGTCGAAGCAGCCGGGCCCGGTGGCCCGGTCGCCGTCGACCCGGAACGGCCAGCGGGCCAGGGTGCCGACCGGCCAGACCGTGTCGTGGTGCCCGATCAGCAGCACGCGGGTTTCTCCGTGGCTCCAGACGAGGTGGGAGCCGTGGCGCTCGGGGGCGCTGCCGAGCAGGCGGCTGCCGAGGGCGGTCACCGCGTCGGCGCTGGTGGCCGTGGCACGCGGGTCCTCGGCGGGCGACTCGACGGCGACCAGGTCGGCGAGGTCCTCGATCAGCCGGGGCAGGCGGGCCCGCAGGCCGGGCAGGGTGGGGTCGACGGGCGCGAAGTCTGACATGGGATTCCCTCCGAGCGCAGTTCGGCAAGAACATCTACATTGACTAGACAATGTAGATGTTGCGTATGATGGTGCCGTCGTCTTGGATGTGTTGTCAAGACATCGATCGCAGGCGCATCCGAGCGTCGGGAGGCGGGGCACGTGGACACGGTCCGGAGTTCGGGGGCGCCCGCATATCAGCGCATCGCTGCCGCGTACCGCAGCCTGATCATGTCCGGTGAGCTGCGGCCGGAGGACCGGCTGCCGACCGAGCACGAGATCGCCGACCGGTTCGGCGTGGTGCGCCAGACCGTGCGCACCGGGCTCGGCATCCTGGTCACCGAGGGGCTGATCGTCGCCCGGCGGCCGCACGGCTACTTCGTGCGCCGCCGCGAGCACATGGTCTACCGCCCGCAGGAGAAGTCCCGGCCCCGCCCGGCCTCGCCCGAGATGGACCGGTTCTCGCAGCAGATCGTCGCCGAGGGGCGCACCCCGCACCAGGCGATCGAGGTGTCACTGGTGCAGGCCGCGCCCGATCTGGCGCAGCGCCTGGGCATCGCGGCCGGGGAGACCGTCGTGGCGCGCCGCCGGGTCCGGTTCATCAACGGCGAGCCGACCAACATCAACGACTCGCACTTCCCGATCGACCTGGTCAAGGACTCGGAGATCATGTCGCCGGCCTACCTGCCCCGCGGCACCGACCAGGTGCTGGCCGACCTGGGCTACCGGCAGGACCGCGCCATCGACGAGATCTTCATCCGGATGCCGACGCCCGAGGAGATCCACCGGCTCAGCCTCGGCCCCGGCACCCCGGTCGCGGCCCACTACGACACCGGGTACACCGCGGCCGGGCAGCCGGTGCAGTGCACCCTGAACGTGCTGCCCGGGGACCGCCACAAGATCGTCTTCGAGCGGCACTGGCAGGAGGACCCCGCCGGCTGACGGCTACTCCGGCTTGGTCTGGCGGCTCATCAGGGTGGCCAGCGCGACCTTGGGGTCGACGCCCTCGTGGCAGATGCGCTCGACCTGCTCGGTGATCGGCATCTCCACCCCGTGCGCGTGCGCCAGGTCCCGGATGGCCAGGCAGCTCTTCACGCCCTCGGCGGTGTACCGGGTGGCCGCCTGGGCCTGCTCCAGGCTCAGGCCGCGGCCCAGGTGCTCGCCGAACGTGCGGTTGCGGGTCAGCGGCGAGCAGCAGGTGGCCACCAGGTCGCCCAGCCCGGACAGGCCCGCGAAGGTGAGCGGGTCCGCGCCCAGCGCCACTCCGAGCCGGGTGGTTTCGGCCAGGCCCCGCGTGATCAGGGTGGCCTTGATGTTCTCGCCGAGCTCCATCGAGGTGGCGATGCCGTACGCCAGCGCGATCACGTTCTTGACCGCCCCGCCCAGCTCGCACCCGATGACGTCGTCGTTGGTGTACGGCCGGAAGTAGGGCGTGGTGATCGCCTCCTGCACCGCGGTCGCGCGGGTCAGGTCCGTGCAGGCGACCACGGCCGCGGCGGGCTGGCGCGCGACGAGCTCGGGAGCGATGTTGGGGCCGGTGACCACGGCGACCCGGCTCGGGTCGACCCCGGCGGTCTCCACGATGACCTCGCTCATCCGCTTGGTCGTGCCCAGCTCGATCCCCTTCATCAGGGAGACCAGCGTCGCGTCGGCGGGGATCAGCCCGGCCCAGGCGGTGAGGTTGGCGCGCAGCGTCTGCGAGGTCACCGCGAGCACGACCAGGTCGGCTCCGGCCAGGGCCGAGGCGGGGTCGGACGTCGCGGTGACGTTGCGCGGCAGCGCCGCCTCGGGGAAGTAGTCCGGGTTGCGCCCGGTGGTGCGGATGGCCTCCGCGATGGACTCCCGGCGGGCCCACATGGTCACCTCGCCGCCGGCCTCCGCCAGGATCTTCGCGAAGACGCTTCCCCAGGAGCCGGCTCCCATCACCGCGGTCCGCACCCGTCGCCACCTCTCCCGCCGCGGCAGTCGCCGGGCCTGTTCCGCGCCGCCGGGGGATCCCGGCCGTCGTCGCTCGGAATCATGCCACGCGGGTCCGGGAAGGCGATGCGGTCGACGTCGAGTCGACCTTGCGGCGACGTGGGCTCGGCGCGACGGCCCGACCGCTCATCCTGTCGGCTGCTCCGCGCGCCGACCGGCCGACCCGCGCGGCGGGCCGGCGGTCACGCGGGACGGGGTCCGGCGGACGGACCGTGGCCGTCCCGCAGCGCCCGCTGCACCCGCAGCTCGATGTCGTGCAGCGCCTCGATGGCCCGCAACTGCCCCGCGATCTCCGGGTCGGCGGTCGCGGGGCCGAGGCCGATGAGCCCGCACCGCTCGCACTCGACGCGCGCGGCCGTGGCCGGGCAGGGGGTCTGCGTCGCGCACTCGACACAGGTGTGCGCGGCGTCGAGGTCGAGCACCTGGTCCACGGTGATCGAGTCGAGGTAGCCGCATTCGGCGCACTGCCAGGCCACCGGCTGGGCCCAGTCCACGTCACCCGTGTCACTGAGTTCGTAGTCGAGGCGCTCGGCCGGCCCGACGAGGTCGCAGCCGCGGCATCGCACGTACGGACGTGGTCTCATGGCGTGTTCTCCCGTGATCGCCCGACAGTGCGATGTGGACGTTAAACCGGTAAGCGTTTCAGTGCGCCCGCCGATCGGACATCGTTGCGCAGCGAACAACCAAGGCGTTCAGTCGACGGCAGCCCGGCCCGGCCCGTGCGGGTGGCCGTGCCGCCGCCCAGGCGCACCAGGTGAACAGCAGGCGAACAGTGCAAGGCCGGTGAGCGACATCGGTTGAGCGGGGTCCGGTACGGGCCTACCGTCACGGACGTGCAGCTGATCATCAGCGATCATCTCGTGCCGGCCCGCGCCATGGGCCTGGCCGACGAGCTGCTGGCCGACCTGCCGCAACGGTGGTCGCACACGGCCGGGGTGGCCGGACGCGCGGCAGACCTCGCCGCCGCTGTCGACCCGGCCGACCGGCAGCTGCTGCTGTGCGCGGCGTGGCTGCACGACATCGGATACGCCGCCGCGGCCCGGGACACCGGATTCCACCCCCTGGACGGGGCCCGCCTGCTGCTGCGGAGGGGCTGGCCGATGCGGCTGTGCGCGCTGGTGGCACACCACTCCGGGGCGTCCTTCCTGGCCGCGGCGCAGGGCGTCGGCGGCATGGCCGAGTTCGGCGACGAGGGCTCGGCCGTGACCGACGCGCTGGCCTGCGCCGACCAGACCACGGGTGTACGCGGTGAGTCGGTGTTCCTGGAGGACCGGCTCGAAGAGGTGCTGCGGCGGCACGGGGCGTGCTCGCCGCACGCGGCCGCCCACGCGGGCCGGGCACCCTACCTGCGCTCGGCCGCCGAACGGGTGCAGGCACGCCTGCTCAGCGCCGCGACGGCCTGAGCCGCGCCGGGCGTACCCGCGCCAGGCGGCGCGCGTGACGCCGTCGCGGCTCGCCGACCGTTACCCAACAGCAATCGGAGCCGGTCGCGTGGTGGGTGGCCGCTTCTCTAGGTTCGCTGAATGCCCGCTGAGATCCGAGAGCAGACCACGGCCGCACCGGCCGCCACCCCGACCGGTGATCCGTCCCCGCCGCGCGACCGGGCCCGTGTCGTGGAGTGGACGCTGTTCTGGATCGGCATGGTGTCGCTGGTCTTCGCCAACCACAAGGTGACCTGGGACGCGCGCCGCCGTTTCGACGCGCTGGACCAGCTGCTCAGCGGCGAAGGGCTGTCCGAGGACCGGTACTCGCTGGTCGGGCCGCTGTTCGCGACGCCGATGTGGCTGGCGGGGCAGGTGGTCGGCCGCGCGGACGGCTGGCTGGCGTACTTCAACCTGGTGGTCTTCGCCCTCGGCCTGCTCGCGCTGCACCTGCTGCTGCGGGGGCGGGTCGACGCCGGGCTGCGGCGCCGGTTCCTGCTGCTGCTGGTCGTCGGGAGCATGGTCCCCGCGCACATCTCGAACTTCTACGCCGAGACGTTCTCGGCGATGACCGTGGGCGTCGGCCTGCTCGCCGCCTGCCTCGCCGCCACCCACCCCTGGCCGCGGCGGCTCGGCTGGGCCGGGATGGCGCTGGGCACGGCCAACATCGCCGCGACGATCCCCGCGCTCGCGCTCACCGCCGCCGACCGGGCGGTGCGGCTCCGCCGGCTGCGGTACGCCGTACCGGTCGCCGCGGCGGTGCTGCTGGTGCTCGGGGAGGCGTGGCTGCGCCGCGGCGACCCGCTGGACCAGGGATACACCGGGGAGCGCTTCGACTACCCGATGGCGCTGGGCGTGCTGGCGATCCTGTTCTCGTTCGGCAAGGGCCTCGTCTGGTTCGTGCCGGGCCTGTTCCTGCCGATCCGGCGCAGGCTGCGCGGGCTCTACGACCCGGACGCGGTCGACCTGTGGGGCGCCTACCGGTCGTGGCTGATCTACGTCGGGGCGATGGTCGCGGTGTACGCCAACTGGTGGGCGTGGAGCGGCGACCTGTACTGGGGGCCGCGCTTCTTCCTGCTCGCGATCCTGCCCGCGGCGCTGGCCCTGGCGGTGTGGCTGACCCGCCCCGACACCCGGGCCTGGGTGAACCTGGTGCTGCTGGGCGTGCTGTCGCTGTCGGTCTGGGTCGCCGCGGACAGCAGCGTGTTCGAGTCCAGCGGTGCGCCGCGCTGCTACGACAAGGCCAACCTGCAGGAGGACTACTGCCGCTTCGGTGTCGTCGAGAGCGACCTCTGGTATCCGCTGACCGACTGGCCGGGCCACCTGGCCGTGGGTAGGTACGCGCAGCTGGTCTTCTTCGCCGTCGTCTGGGCCTGGCTCGCCGCCCCGGTGCTGGCCCGCCTGGCGCGCTCGGCGAACGGCTGGCTACGCGCCCACCCGGTGCCAGCTTCATCTCAATGGCGCTGGTAGTCGGTTTGTTGACTGCCTGTCGTCCCAGAGCTCCCTAGCATCTGCGCTTTGGCCTTGGAGGACGTATGGCAGCAGGCGAGCAACGCGGACGAGAGCTGACGCCGCGTTCCCTATCAAAGATCAGCATGGGCTATCTCGTGCTTCTGCTGCTTTTGGCGTGGGCATATTTCAGATACCGCAGCTCTTTGTTGGAAGCCAATCCGCCGTGGATTTTCGATCCCCGGAACATGCTGTACATCGCCTGGTACGGGAGTATCGGAGGTGTCATGGCCAGCATCACAGGACTCCTGCGGCATGGCGAAAAGTGGAATCCGGCGTGGAACCTCTGGTACGCAGCACGTCCATTGACCAGTGCCATCGTCGGCGTGATCGGCTACCTCATCTACATCTCGATCGTTCAAGCCTCACTGTCGTTTGATGACGGGTTCGACACCAAACCACCCAGAGTCCTCGGCTACGTCATCGCCTTCGCCATCGGCTACCGGGAAGACATCTTCCGCGAGCTGCTCCAGCGGGTCTTCGAGATGATCGCCACGGCAGGCGGAGCCGACACGCAGGCACCTTCGGTGCCGCCGTACTTCGAAGGAAGAATCGGCGAGGATGGACGGCACGCATCGCTGACATGGGGCCACGCCACTGACAATGTCGCAGTCTCCACGTACAACATCTACCGGGATCAGCGACTCCTGGCGACGGTCAAGGTCAGGCCACCCGTCCTTGAGAACAGCGGCGAGCGCATTGAGTTCGCCGACTACAGCCTGCACCGGGGCGGCGAGCGAGGCGGAGGCCACAACTATGCCGTCACCGCGGTGGACGCCGCCGGCAACGAGTCGATCCTTGCCGGTCCCATCTGGATCCCCATCGGCCCCGAAGGGGAACCCTGCATAACGTCGAAGGCCGCGGGTGTCTTGGTGGTGAAACCGCGTCAGGAGGTCGACTCCGACCCCGACAACGACCCGCAGAAGAAGTAGGCCCGTAGTTGGCGGCGCTGTGGCATGAATCCAGATACGACAGCCTTCTCCGAGCGGGAAGGACCGCCCCATGCCGTCACCGAATAGGCGGGCACCTCCTCGCCCAAGATAGACGAGAAGGTGCCTTTCTTAGGCCAGATTGACAGCGCGGTCGAGGACCGAGGCGGGTAGTTGGGGGCCGGCGGGGAGTTCGAGGGGTTTGCCGGCCTTGGTGACGAGGTCGACGACGGTGCGGCTGAGGTGCTGGGAGCTGGCGGACATGGATTCCTGGGCGGTGACGATGGCGGAGACGACCTCGGCGCGGGCCTGCTGGCCGAAGCGGACCGCGTCCTCGATGCCCTTGGCCTGGGCGTCGATCGAGGCGGCGACCTCCAGGATGGTCTCCGGGCGGATCGTGGGGGTCTGGATCAGGCGGGCGATCTGCGGGACGCCGGTGCCCGCGGCGTGGGCGTAGGCCGACAGCACCTCGTTGGCGCCGTCGGCGACCGCCTGCTGCATCTGGGCGGCCTGGTTGGCCTGCAGCAGCAGGCCCCACTGGGCGATGGTCAGCTTCATGGTCGGGATGGTCAGGTTGACCAGCAGGGCCAGCCGCTGCCCGAGCCCGTAGTGCAGGGAGCGGATGTTGCGCACCTGCGGCGAGGTCGACCAGGCGACGAACAGCCGCTGCTGGAACTCGCTGATGCGCACCTCGATCGCCTGGATGAACTCGGTGACCCGGGCCAGGCGCTCCTCCTTGTCGCGGCGGTCGACGTCGGCCGGGTCGACGGGGATCGACGCCGCCTCGGCCACGGCCAGGTCCCGGATCTGCTCCATGACCGCGATGACGCCGACGAGCTGGCTGATCGCGGCCTCGTTGGCCTTGTACAGCTCGTCGCAGAGCACCACGTTGCGCTTGAGCTGCTGCTGCTTCTCGACCAGGGTGCCCGCGATGCGGTCGAGCTGCTGCTCCACCGACCGGGCCTCCTCGAACAGCATCTCCACCAGGTCGCGGCCCTTGCGGAAGACGCCCCGGACCGCGTCCATGAACTTGTCGAACACCTCGCGCACCCGCGGGTCGGCCGGGTCGTACCGGCGCCGGAAGTCGCGCATCCGGTCGTTGATCTCGTGCATGATCTGGGTCAGCTCCGGGATCTTCACCGGCCCGACCTCTCGGAAGATCCGCTGCACCTGGGTGTTGACCTGGTCGATCGCGCCGTTGCCGAAGCCGGCCAGCTGGTCGGTGTCGGCCAGCATGCGCGGGTAGGTCTGCTTGGCCAGCGCGAGAGCCTGCTCGCGCTGCGCCGGGCTGAGCAGGTCGGCGCACACCAGCCGCCCCGGCTCGCCCGTGCGGGCGACCGCGGCCAGCGCGCTGTCCGCGCTGCCCGCCGGCTGCGCCGGAGCACCCGTGATGCTCCCGAAGTCGATGGCAAGCTCGCTCATGACGGGTTCTCCTCCTGCTGTTTCAGGGAAACTGCGCTGTCGATCGGCCCGGATCGTGCAGTTTCCCCGAAACTGCGGATGCCGGGCGGGGTGTGGGGCGTCAGGAGCACTTGGCGACCTCTTTGACGCAGGCGAGGAGGGCGAGGGTCACCTCGGCGCCGGGTGGTGCGGTGGTGCGGAACTGGTCGGCCAGCGGGAGGTTCGGGAAGTCGGTGACCTTGCTCAGGCCGACGTGCAGGCCGGAGCGCAGGCCGTACTTCTGCCAGGCGAGCTGCTGGATGGCGGGGTCTTTCATGGCCTCCAGGAAGCGGGCCGCGTCGGCGTCCAGCGCCAGGATCGGGTGGTCGCTGTAGATCGTCGGGTCGGGGTAGAGCACCCGCACGTCCTTGAGCAGCTTGTCGGCGTCCGCGCCGAGCTGCACCACCTGCTGGATGAGCTGGTTCTCGTAGCCGGCGTAGAGCGGGGCGTGGAACTCCGCGCCCTGGGTCAGCCACTGCCGGAAGCCCGCCTCCGAGCCCGCCGCCTGCAGGCCCTGCGCGTCGTACACGGCGCGCACCGTCGGCAGCACCTTGCGGGCCTGGGCCAGGCTCGGCGCGGAGAACACGTCGTCGGTGGCGATGATGTTCAGCTGGAGCTGGGCCAGGGTGAAGCCGCTGTTGGACTTCGCCGCGTCGGTGCTCGACACCGCGATCGGGCCGCGCAGGTCGGCGGTGCCCAGCGACTGCCAGGTGGTGCGCTTGAGCACGTGCTCCAACAGCAGCTTCTTCATGTCGACGATGAAGTAGCGCTCCGCGCGCTTCTGCACGATCCCGGCCTTGACCAGCGCGTCGGTGCCCTGCGGCCCGGCGTAGATCACCTCAGGGGACTGGAGCACGGTCTCGGCCCGGTATTCGGGGAACGCGCCGGTGTGCAGGCTCTCGAACACCTTCTGCGCGCTGGCACTGGACGGCCACAGGCAGCCCGCCTTGCGCGCGGCCAGGTCGTCCTTGGACAGCTGCACCAGGTCGTACGAGCCCAGCGGCTGGAACACCACGGTCAGGCCGTACTGCTCGCGCAGGATCTTCCTCACCTGCTCGTCGGCCATCAGCTCGGTCTTCTCCGAGCCGCCGAGGCAGGTGACGGTGACGGCCTGCGCCGTGCCGCCCCCGCCGGGCGGATCGTCCTTCCCGCGGGTCAGCACGTACGCGGTGGCCACGCAGACCACCAGGACCAGGACGAGCCCGATCAGGAATCGGCCGCTCGGCAATCTCACGTGATGCTCCTCATCCCAGCTGGGGAAGTTTCGGCGGGGCGACGGTCTGCAGGTTGGCCTGGTACTGGGCGAGGTCGCCCTGGTTGACCAGGCGCAGGCTGTCGATGGTGAACTCGGTGAAGCGCTGCACGGCCTGCTCTCCGCCGGCCAGCAGCGCCGCCGGGTCGTCGTAGAACGTCGGGTTGCGCTGGATGTCCAGGTACTGCCGGACCACCCCGTGCAGGCTCTGCAGGTGCGCGCCGAGCTGGCTGGCACTGGAGTAGAGGCTGTTCGGCGAGGTGGCCCGGACCCGTTCGAGCAGCTCGGGCACGAACTCGGCGGCCTGCTGGAGCAGGTGCTTCACCGACGGCGAGGCGACGTCGCGGCTGAGCTTGCGGATCTCCTTCGCCGCCCGCACCACCTCGTCGGCCTTGCGGTCGGCGTCGGCGCCGTACTCGTCATCGCGGACCTGGGACGTGGTGCGCGAGTCGAGCATCAGGTAGACGCCGAGCGCGCACAGCGCGGCCAGCAGCGGCGACCACAGCAGGCTGTCGGTGACCGCGAACAGCCCGCCGAACACGCCGACCGCGACGAGCAGCGCCAGCGGCGTGGCGACCTTGCGCATCATGGCCGCCTCACTTGTAGCCCGCGGCGGTGCGCAGCGCCGCGACCAGGTCGTTCTGCTGCACGAACGCGCCGCCGGTGGCCTCGGCGACCTGCTTGAGCTGGCCCGGGTCGGCGTCGTCGCCGAACGCGATGGCCACCACGGGCACCCCGGCCGCCTTGAGCGCGGCGACGGCCTCGGCCTGCTCGGCGTCCTCCGACATGCCGTCCGACATCACGATGACCAGGCTCTTGCGGGCCGCCGACTTCGAGGCTGCCAGCGCGCTCACGGCCTGCTTGAGGCAGGCGTACATGTTGGTGCCGCTGCCGGGGGAGTGGGCGACGATCTTCTCGGTGAGCCCGTGCAGCTGCCCCGCGTCGTTGCCGGTGACCCGCCACGGCCCGGCGGAGACGCCGCTGTTGAAGACGGTCACCGTGGTGATGTCCTCGGGGTGGGTCTGCAGCAGGTTCAGCGCGGCCTGGTCGGCGTCGAAGATCTGGTGCGCGGCGTCGCGTACGCCGTCCCAGCCCTTGTTGTCGTTCATCGAGCCGCTGCCGTCGAGGCAGTAGTAGGCGTCCACCGGCTTGCGGTAGTGCGTCTGGTAGCGGTCCAGCGCCGCCTTGATCACGGCCACGGACGGGTAGGTGATGCCCTGCTCGCGCAGGTTGGCCTGGATGCCCCAGTCGGGGTTGAACACCGACAGGTCGGGGTTGTCCAGGGTCAGGCCGATGCCGGTGGCCGGGCGGCGGCCCAGTGCCAGCAGCTTCGCCTTCGCCCCGGCGTCGGTCAGCAGGTAGTTCTGCAGCTCGGTGACCAGTGCCCGCTTGGCCGGGTCGGCGTCGGCGCCGTGTGGCAGGAAGCCCAGCGGTGCGTCGCTGATCGCCAGCGCGCCCTTGGGGTACACCGCGTACAGCGGCTCCTTGCCCGCCTTGACCAGCTCCTGGTTCTTCTCGATGACCAGGTCCTCGTAGGTGAACACGGTGCGGCACGCGTCGGGCCGGGCCAGGCAGTCGTTCATCAGGGTGCCGGTGGACGGCGGCGTGGCGTCCATGGCCTGGATGAACCGGCTGATGCCGGCGTCGACGGCGGGGGAGTCCAGCTGCGCCTGGGATAGCGCCTGGCCGGGGCCGTTGCCCGCGAAGTGGTTCAGGAAGCCGAACAGCACCGTGGCGCCCGAATTGGACTGGGTCGGGTTGGTCACCCACACCGTCGTCTTGCCGGACTCGACCGCGTCGAGCACGTCCTTGACGGCCACGTCGGTGCGGCCGGTGAAGCCCAGCCGCTGCATCTCGCCGCGCCAGCCCGCGTACACGACCGGGGTGAGGAACATCGGCCTGACGTCGGACAGCTTGCCGGCCTGGTCGCCGATCTGCGAGAAGACGGAGCTGGCGAACCAGTACGCGTCATAGTCGGCGTTGCCCGAGGCCAGCAGCCGCGCCTGGTCCACCGACCCCTTGAGGGTGAACCGGCAGTCGTAGCCCTTCTCCCGGCACCACGGCTCGACGACCGTGTCCAGCACCGACTGCTGCTCGGATCCGGCGACGAGCTGCAACACCTTCGGATCGCTGCTGTACGGCGCCCCGCCGCCGGGCGGGTCCGACGTGTCGTCGCAGCCGGCGGACAGCAGCACGGCTGCCGCCAGCATCACGGAGAGCACCCTGGTTCGCACACGGACTCCTTGCCACGGTTGGTCTTCTGCCAAGACCATTCCTTGGTAGCAAGCCGCTACCAGGGCAAACAGGCCAACGACGGGTTAACGGGGCGTGAAGGCAGTGCCCAGGAGCGGCGCACCGGTTCGCGGTGCGCCGCAACGGTTTCGCCGTCAGCGCAGCGGCTCGACGGCCACGGCGTCGGTGAGCGCGCCGACCAGCGCCGCGGTGGCGGGCAGCAGGCCGCGTCCGTCCGGCTCGGACAGGCTCGCGGTGGACTCCAGCCGGGCCATGATCGCGCCTGGCAGCAGCGTCACGCCGCGCGCCGGCAAGCCGGTGACCTGGACTCCGGCGTACGAGTCGGGCCGCGGCACCGACCGCACCACGCCGGCCTGCCCGGTCCAGCGCACCAGCAGGTGGCTGCCCGCGGTGGGCAGCACCGGCCGCGCCGCGTCGGCCGGGTCCAGCGGTTCGCCGAGCAGCGCCTGCAGGTGCTGGTGCAGGCAGGGATTGAGCCCGTGCCGCTCCTGCAACCGGCTCAGCAGCCAGGACGAGCCCTGGATACGCGGGTTGACCTCCAGGAACGCCACGTCGCCGCCGGACACCGCGATGTCGGCCCCGAACAGGCCGCGGTGTCCCTGCTCGGCCAGCCACTGTCCGATGCGCTCGGTGTGCAGGTAGGCCTGGGCCAGCGCGCCGGGGTCGACCCGGGGCACGGCGAAGTCGCTGCCGCAGTAGCCGCCGAACGCGTAGCCGAGCTGCGTGATGCCGCTGATCTGCAACGACGCGGGCAGCAGGCGGACGCCGTCGGCGTGCACCACCCCGGCCACGTTGATCGTCACGTCCCCGGCGTAGCGCGACAGCAGCCAGCGGGTGACGTGCGGGTGCGCGTGGCGTGCGGCGGCCAGCTCGGCGGCGTCGCGTACCAGGTAGGTGCCCTGGCCGCCCGCGCCGTTGGGGGTCTGCGCGATGAACGGCGCGTCCAGCCGCCGGGCCACGGCGGTGAAGTCGAGTTCGTCCCGGTCGAGCGCCAGGGCCTCGGGCACCAGCACGCCGAGGCCCTGCAGGGCCTGGCGGATGTAGACCTTGTCCTCAGCGAGCCGCTCCACCACGTCGAGCGGCCCGGCGGCCAGCCGCACCCGGCCCGGCCAGGCTGCCGCCGCGGCCTCCCAGGCGGTGCTGGCGCGCGGCGGCACCAGCAGGATCGGCCGGTCGTCGGCGGGCGCCTCGGCCAGCACCTTGGGGACGAAGTCGGCCAGCCGGGCCACGTCGCCGAAGCGCCAGCGGCGGCGTACGCCGTCGAGGTTCTCCAGCGACAGTGCCCGGGTGCCGGGCAGGTCGGCGTCGGTGTCGCCGGACAGCACGCAGACACACGAGGGGTGCTCGGTCAGCGGTGCCATCATGCCGGGGTACGCGCTGGCGGTCACCAGGCGGTAGTCGTGCAGGTCCCATGCCATGGCGGCAACTGTGGCCGATCGCGGGCGGCGGCGCGGCGCGCAACGGGCGTACTTCCGGCGAACGCCACGAGAACTCTTCGACACGCCCCGGTGCGCCGCAAGGTCATCCGACTTGCCGGGCGGGTGTGCGTGTCTTGAGCGCCCTTTCGCCCATGTGCCGGGCACATCGAGCGATCATGGGGTGCGGCTCGCGCCGGCCGTCACGCGCAGGGTGGGGGAGTAGGCGAGCAGCGCCACGCCGGCCGCGATCGCGGCACCGGCGAGGGTCAGCGTCCACAGTGCCGCCAGTCCCGCCGGTGGGGCCTCGTCGAACAGCAGCGCGCCCCACAGCCAGCTCAGCACGGGGTCGGCGACGGTCATCGCGGTCAGCGCGGCGGGCAGCGAGCCGCTGCCGAACGCCTCCTGCGCCAGGATCGCCGCGACCAGGCCGGACAGGCCCAGCGCGTACACCGGCCAGTCCAGGGCGGCGGTGAGCGGGCCGCGTGTCGCGAGCTGGTCGGCGACGACGACGGTGAGCGCGGCGGTCGTGCTGAACCCGGTGCCCGCGGCGACACCCGTCAGCGCGGTGCGGGCGGACCGGCCGACACGGCTGCGGGCGAGGGCGAGCAGCACGCCGATCAGGACTGCCGCGGCCAGCAGCACGGCGGGCAGCGGCTCGCGGCGTACCGTCTGCGCGACCCCGCCCCGGGCCAGCACCAGCACCACCAGTCCCGCGCAGACCGCGGCCGTGCCCAGCCAGTCCCGGGCGGTGGGCGGGTGGCCGGTGCGGGTGTACGCCATCGGCAGCGCGAACATCAGCTGCACCGCGAGCAGCGCCTGCACGATGGCGATGGAGCCGGTGTGCAGCGCGGAGGCGTGCGCGACGAAACCCAGCACGTTGCAGCCGAGCCCGGCCAGCCACACCGGGCTGCTCAGCAGGCGGGCGAGGGTGCCCAGCACCGGCAGCCAGCGCCCGGCGGTGTCACCGCGCGCCTGCGCGACCGCCCGGGTGACCCGGTGCTGCAGGGCCGCCGCCGCCGCGAACAGCGCGGCCGCGAGCAGACCCAGGATGGTGCTGGTGATGGTCATGGATCAGCTCCGCCCGTCCGCGCGCCGCCGCGACCGGACGGCGTGCGGGCATCATGACCGGGCGGCGAGTACGGTGATCGACTCTTGCGCCGCCGGTCGGTGAACGGTGGGCGTCGGCGCGCGCAGCGGCAGGAGGACGAGCAGGCCGAGCGTGATCCAGACGTACGCGCTGCCGCCCAGCAGGCCCCCGGGGCCGGAGAAGTCGTACCACCACAGCCACACCACGCTGCTGCACAGGATCACGTAGGCGGCCCCGGCCGACCACAGCAGCCGCCGGCGGCGCGACGGATCCGGCTCGCGCAGCCCCGCGCCGACCACCAGCACCAGCGCGGGCACCACCCAGACCAGGTGGTGCACCCAGGTGACCGGGCTGACCAGGCACGCGGCGAGGCCGGTGAGGGCTAACCCGCCCCAGACGTCGCCGGCGCGGGCGGCCCGGCGCACCCGCCACACCCATACCGCCAGCACGGCCGCCACCGTGAGCAGCCAGAGCACCGGGTGCGGGGTGTCCGGGTCGAGGCGCGCGATCACCCCGCGCAGCGACTGGTTCGAGATGTAGAACAGGTCGCCGACGCGGCTGGTGTCGCCGAGCGTCTCGGTCCAGAACCGCCACGAGGGGCCGGGCGCGATCAGCGCGGCCAGCAGCGTCGCGGCCGCGGCGGTGGCGGTCGCGACCACGGCGGCGCGCCGCCGACCGGACAGCAGCAGGTACGCGATGAAGATCGCGGGGGTGAGCTTGATCGCGGCGGCGAGCCCGATCCCGATGCCCGCCCAGCGGCCCCGGCCGCTCGTCAGCAGCCAGGCGTCGGCGAGCACCAGCGCGACGAGCAGCAGGTTGACCTGGCCGAAGCTGACCGTGTCGCGCGCCGGTTGCAGCGCCGCCAGCAGGCACGCGGCGATCCCGAAGGTGAACAGCCGCGGCCACCGCTGCTCCCGGGCGATCGGGTCGACCAGCCAGTACAGCAGCAGCGCGCAGGCCACCGCGGTCAGCGCCACGTTGACCGCGACCACGGTGTGCCAGCCGAGCAGGGTCATCGGGACCATCGCCACGGCCGCGAACGGCGGGTACGTGAAGCCGTAGTGGGTGCCCGGCACCAGGTAGTCGTAGATGACGCCGCCCTCGTGCACCCAGTCGTTGACGGTGCCGTAGTAGACCAGCACGTCGAACCAGCCGCGGTGCCCCGGGATCAGCGCGATGAACAGGCCGACCGAGGTGGCCAGGGCGAGCACGCAGAGCAGGCGGGCGCGGGGGGTCTTCACCATGCGGCGGGTTCCGTTCCTCGGTAGGGGTGCACCGGTGCGGGGGCGATGTCACTGGTGAAGGCGATGTCACTGGTGAACAGGAAGACCACCGGCACGGCCAGCAGCGCCCCGGCCACCGCCGCGGCCAGCTCGCCCGCGGACGGGGTGAAGCCGCTCGGGAACACGGTGACGGTCAGCGCCAGGCAGGCGAGCGCGGTCCAGCGGCGCACCCGCCCGTTCGGCGGCGCGGCCGCGGCGATCGGCACCAGGCCCCACAGCAGGTACCAGGGGCGCAGCGCGGGGCCGAGCAGGGCGAGCGCGGTCAGGCTCAGCCCGAGGGCGTACACCAGCCCGAGCCGTCGACGGTGGTGCCAGGCCAGCAGCGTCGCGGCGGCCGCGGCGACCAGCCCGATCCAGCGCCACGCCGGGATCGCCGACGCGGCCAGGTCGCTGCCCGCCGCCTCCAGCAGGTTCCGGGTGATCCGGCCGACGGTGCTGCTCAGCGACCAGTTGTGCGTCGAGATCGGGGTCGTGAGCGAGCGCACCCACCCGTAGCCGGTGCCCGTCACGGCGGTCACCAGCGCGGTTGTCGCCGCGGCCAGCCCGGCGGTCAGCGCGAGCGCCCGCGGGGTGGCCGTCCGCCGGGCGGCGGCCGGGCGGCCCGGCCGCGGCTCCGCCGGTGAACCGGGCGGCGACGGCTGATTCGCCGGGCGGGAAGACCCCACCGGGGAGGCCGGTGAGCCCGCCGGGTGCCGCAGTGCGCGTTGCCAGAGCCAGACCACGACCACCAGGCCGAGCGCGGCCGGGGCCTTCACCAGGCAGGCGAGGGTGATCAGGACGGTGGCCACGGCGAACCGGCTGGCCGCGGCGGCGGTCAGCCCGGCGATGAGCAGGCCCAGCATGACGGCGTCGTTGTGCGCGCCGCTGACCAGGTGCAGCAGCACCAGCGGGTTCAGCGCGCCCAGCCACAGCGCCGCGGCCGGATCCACCCCGCAGGCCCGCGCCAGCCGGGGCAGGCAGCCGATGAGCAGCACGACTCCGGCCAGCGCCACGGCTCGCATGCCGAACACGCCCAGCGGCACGTCGGTCGAGGCGAACCCGGAGACCCCGGCGGCCAGGGACAGGAACGCCGGCCCGTACGGCGTCGGGGTGTGCTGCCAGATCGCGGGCACCTCGGCCAGCAGCGGCCCGCCCATCGCCGACGGACCCGCCGTGTAGACGTCGAGCCCGGCCGTGACCATGGCACCCTGCGCCAGGTAGCTGTACACGTCGCGGCTGAACAGCGGCGGCATCGCCACCAGCGGCAGCGCCCAGGCCGCGAGCACGAGCAGCAGGCCGCGGGGCGAGGGCGGGTCGCCGCCGCGCACCGCCCGGCCCAGCCGCCACCAGGCGGCGACCAGCAGCGCCAGGCCGAAGTAGGCGCAGACCAGTCCGGCGCTCTGATGCTGCCGGAGATCGCTCAGCCCGAGCGCGGGCGCGAGGGTGTCGCGCACCGGCAGCGCGCCCGCCGCGAGGCCGCCCCCGGCCAGCGCGGTGGAGCCGGCGAGGCCCAGCACGAAACAGCGCCGTGTCTCGTCGGGCAACCGGATGGCGGACAGCACCCAGGCAGGCTGCCAGCAGGCGGTGTACGGCAGACGACGGCTTCCCCAACCGCCCGTGGCCGCCGGGTTGCCGCTCGCGCGCGACCCCCGGTCAGCCCGCGTCGATCGTGATGTCCAGCGCCGCGGCCAGGGTGTGCGCCAGCCCGGCGAGGTCGTGCGCGCTCACCACGGCCCCCTTGAGGCTCGTCACGCTGCCGATGCCGCCCAGCTCGCACCGGGTGAACCGGGCTCCGGCGCAGTCGGCCTGCGCGAACTGCGCGCCGGACAGGTCGCAGCCGGTGAACGACGCCCCGCGCAGATCGGCGTTGGTGAAGTCGGCCCGGGCCAGGTTGCAGTCGGTGAACGCCACGTCCTTGAACGAGGTGAACCGGAACGTCGCCAGGTCCATCCGGCATTCGCGGAACGCCACGTCGCGCAGCGCACCGTCGATCCACTGCAGGCCGGTCAGCCGGGCCAGCGACACCTCGACCCGCAGCAGTCCCGACTTGGTCGCCTTGAGGTTCGCCCAGTCCGAGTTCTCCACCAGGCAGTCGGTGAACGCGGCCCGGTCCAGCACGGTGTGGGCCAGGCCGGTGCGGGTGAACCGGCACTGCTCGAACTCGGCCGAGTCGGCGGCCTGCCCGCTAAGCTCGAAATCGAGGAAGGCGAGCCGCCGGAACGTGGCCTCGTCCTCCAGGTCGTGATCCGGCGACACCGCGGTGTCCATGGCGGTCGGCGGCTTCGGCCTGGCGGGCGTCCGAGGTGCGCGACTGGCGTCTCTGCTGGTGGCTGACCGAGGTGGCACGGTACGACCCTAGCGAGTTGCGCTGATCACGCACGTGGGGATGCCGCTCGAATACGAGGATATGCTCATATTCGTACGAGGCTGAACCAAGGAAAGGCACACCATGAACAAGATCCATATCCGTCGGCTGACCACCGCCGCCGCGCTGGCCATCGGCCTGTTCGCCGGTCCGCTGGCCTCGGCCGCCGCCTCGGCCTGGGCGGACGACACCGAGGTCCTCCAGCTGGTCGCCCAGCAGACCCAGGCCGAAGTCCTCGACCACGGCAAGAAGGGGCCCAGTCTCGGCGACGAACGCACCGTGTTCGAGGACGTGTACCGCGACGGCAAGAAGATCGGCGACCACAGCGTCGTCTGCACCTATGTCAGCCTCGGCCCGGACGCGCTCCAGTGCGTGGGCACCTTCTCGCTGCCCGACGGGCAGATCACCGCCCAGGCGCTGCTGCACCTGCCGGCCGCTGCCTCGATCGACATCCCGATCACCGGCGGCAGCGGGGCTTACAGCACCGCCCAGGGCTACGTGCACACGGTCCCCGCCGGGGAGACCGAACGGCACCTGACCTTCCACATCAGCCGCTGACCGCCGTCCGCTCCGGCGATCACCGCAGCAGGTCGAGTTCGCCGCCCCAGGCGTCGAGCACGTCGCCGTGGCCGCGTTCGCGGGCGAACTTCTCCAGGTCAGGGGAGAGTCCGGCAGGGTCGTCGGCCACGCGCAGCGGCAGCGTGGCCGCGTCCCACGGCCCGCCGAGCGGGTAGGTCTCCAGCTCCCGGCGCAGGTACTTGTTGTACGGCCGGACCCGCCCAACAGGGTGAACAGGAACCAGGAGACGCTCTCCCGCGCGTTGGTCAACGCGCGTCCGCGTCCCGTGCGGCGGCGGCGAAGGTGGTGGCGAGTCCGCGGACGGCGCCCCGGGTCTCGTCGCCCACCTCGCCGGGGATGCCGGCGGCCGCGGTGATCAGTTCCAGGCCCTCGGCCCGGTGTCCGCCGAGCCACCAGTACCGGCCGGCGCCCGCCGCGAGCCGCATCGCCGCCGGTGCCTCTTCGGCCGCGAGCGCACCGCGCATCGCCGCGTTGATGTTGTCGTGTTCGGCGTCGAGGGCGGCGAGCCAGGTCACCTGCTCGGCGCGGCGCAGGTGCTGGTCCGCGGTCTCGGCGAGTTCGGTGAAGTAGGCCAGGTGCGCGTGGCGTGCCAGGTCCGCTTCCCCTGCCTCGGCCAGCCGCTGCCGGGCGTACTCCTTGATCGTGCCGAGCATCCGGTAGCGCGGTGTGCACCCGCCCTCGGTGAGCACGAGCGATTTCCCGGTCAGCGCGGTGAGCAGCTCGAACACCTGGCTCGTCGCGATCGCACCGCCGGCGCAGATCCGTTCGGCCGCCTCCAGGCTCGCCCCGCCGGAGAACACCGAGAGCCTGCGCAGGACCACTCGTTCGGCCTCGGTGAGCAGCTCCCAGCTCCAGTCGATCACCGCCCGCAGGGTCCGGTGCCGGGGGAGCGCGGTGCGGCTGCCGCCGGTCAGCAGGCGGAACCGGTCGTCGAGGCGGTTGGCGAGCTGGTCGAGGGACATGGTGCGCAGCCGGGCCGCGGCGAGCTCGATCGCCAGCGGCATCCCGTCGAGGGCCCGGCAGACGCGGGCCAGGGTCGCCGACGTGGCGGCGTCGGTCGTGAGGTCCTGGCACACCGCGCGGGCCCGGTCCCGCAGCAGCCGGACGGCCGGCGCGGACTCGATCTCGCCGGGGGTGGCGTCCGGCACGGGCAGGGCCGACGGCGCGACCGCCCACAGTGCCTCGCCGGTGATGCCGAGCGGTTCCCGGCTGGTCACCAGGATCCGCAGCCGCCGGCACTCGCCGAGCACGCGATGGGCGAAGACCGCCGCCGACTCGATCACGTGCTCGCAGTTGTCCAGGATCAGCAGCATGGCCTGCTCGCCGATCGCGGCCACGACGCGGTCCGCGGGGTCCGCGCCGGACGGCTCGCCGAGCCGGGCGTCCCGCAGGCCCAGCCCGGCGAGCGTCGCCTGCGCCACGTCACCGTCCGTGCCGACGGCGGCGAGTTCCACCAGCCAGATCCCGTCGGGCAGGTCGCCGAGCAGCGTGTGCGCCGTTTCTGTGGCGAGCCTCGTCTTGCCCGACCCGCCGGGCCCGATCAGGGTGGTGAGCCGGTGGCCTGCGACGAGTTCGCGGACCGCGACGACATCGGCGTCCCTGCCGACGAAGCTGGTCAGCTCGGCCCGCAGATTCGTCCGCCGGGTCTGCTCCGGCCGGCCGAGTTCACCGCGCAGCAGCGCGACGTGCAATGCGGACAGTTCCGGTGACGGGTCGACGCCCAGCGCGTCGGCGAGGGCGTCGCGGGTGCGCTGGTACACCAGCAGCGCCTCGGTGTCGCGTCCGGCGGCCACGAGGGACCGCATGAGCGCGGCGGCGAGGCGTTCGCGCAGCGGATGCGCAGTGGCCAGATCGGTCAGTTCGGTGACCAGCTCCGCGCCGTGGCCGAGACCGATCTCCCCGTCGCACCGGTCCTCCACGGCGGTCAGGTGCAGCCGCTCCAGCCGGGCGACCGCCGCGTCGCACGCCGTGCTGTCGGGCAGTCCGATGTCCTGCATGGCGGGGCCGCGCCACAGCGCGAGGGCTTCACGCAGCCGCCGTACGCGCTGCGCGCCCTCGTCGTCGCGGGCCCGGCTCACGAGGCGTTCGAAACGCACCGCGTCGACGGCGTCGGGGTCCAGCCGCAGCCGGTAGCCGTCGGCGTGCCCCTCGATCAGGCCCTCCGGCAGCGCCCTGCGCAACCGCGAGACCAGGCGGTACAGGGCGTTGGTCGCGTCGGCGGGCGGGTGTCCGCCCCAGATCCAGTCCAGCAGCGTCGCCTTGGGGACCACCCGACCGGGTGCGAGCGCGAGGGCGACCAGCAACCCGCGCAGCCGCGCGCCCGGCACGTCGGCGACCCTGCCGTCCGTGCGCACCTCGAACGGTCCGAGCATCCTGATGATGACGGCGACAGTGCCGCGGGAGTCCTCGGCCGGCGCCTGCCTGTCGAGCAGGCGCCTGGCTGCCGTCCGGGTGGGCGGCGCGGCGGCCCCGTGCATGATGCTCCGTAGGGTGGCCTCGTCCTGGTCGGTGTACGCGACGGACATGGTGGTGTGATCCTCTGAGTCGGTGGCGAAATCCGGGCTGTCGACGGCATGGCTCGCTCGATCAGCGCGCGTCTTCGCCGCGTGTTGCCGCGGGTCGGGTGTGTTGTCGCAGGGTGAACTCGTAGCGGCGCGTGCGCCGGAGCAGGCCGAAGCCGAGGTCCTCGCGCAGGGCGAGCAGGTGGGAGTCGTCCTCGGCGGTGACCGTCTCGATCTCCTCCAGGTGCGGGTGGACGTCGCGCAGCTGCTGGATCAGCGCGGCGTTGACCCAGCGGCCCAGCCGACGTCCGCGATGTCCGGGGAGCACGGCGGGTCCGTACTGGCGGGCGCGCGGCCGGGCGGGCGCGCCGACGACCGCCACGGCGTATGCCGCGAGGTCCCCGTCGGCGTCGGCGGCGGTGAGCACGGCGTCACCGGGCCGGCTCGGGCTGCGGAGCAGTTCCTCGACCCGGAGCTCGGCGGGCAGGTCGCCGGTCCAGTGGGTCAGGCGATAGCCGGGGTGCTCGGCGTCGACCAGCTCACCCAGCCAGGCGTGGTGGACGTTGCAGTAGGTGAGCAGGTCATGGCGCAGGGATCGGGTGTGCCGGAAGTCGTGCCACAGGCAGAACGCCTCGCCCGGCGAGTCCGCGGCCACGTGCGCGATCAGGCGTGGCTCGGCGGTCTGGGCCAGGGCCGCGGCCAGCAGCCGGGAGCCGATCCCGCGACGGCGCCACTGCGGCTCGACGTAAAGCGTCAGCTCGGCCGCGTCCGTGGTCCTGGCGGTGGCCGCGGGCAGCAGCAGGTCGTGTCCGAGCGACCGGGTCGGACGCAGACCGGCCACCCCCGCGACGAAGCCGTGGGACGCCACGGCCTGCCACCACCGCACGCCGGGATGGTCCGGCACCGCCACGATGTCGATCGAGCACTCGTTCATGGCATCCACGATCGACCGACCGCCGGGACGGAACAACGCGCAAGATCGCACCGCTGCATAAGCGCCGGTTATCGTTCGAGGCCGGACGCGGCGCCGACGGTGACCGTGGCCCGGGTCACCGTCGCGCAGTTCCACCTGGCCGTCGCCACCGCCGTAGACTGCCGAATCGCGCGGTTCAGGACGAGATCAGGCCTCGCGGTGACAGGAGGGGGGCGGCCAGGTGGAGCTGCGCGACATCGAGATCTTCCTGACGCTCGCCGAGGAGCTCCACTTCGGGCGTACGGCCGAGCGCCTGCACCTGTCCCAGGCGCGCGTCAGCCAGTCGATCAAACAGCAGGAGCGCCGGATCGGCGGCGCCCTGTTCGAGCGGACCAGCCGTAGCGTGCAGCTCACCCCGCTCGGCGCGCGGTTGCGCGACCGGCTCGACGCGGGCTACCGCGAGATCATGGCAGGCATCGACGAGGCCACCGCCACCACGCGCGGGCAGGTCGGCACCCTGACCCTCGGCACGATGGCCACCGACCACCAGCAGATCGCGGCGGTCCTCGACCTGTTCCGGCAGCGGCATCCGCAATGCGAGCTGCGCATCCGCGAGATCCTCCCCTCCGACCCGTTCACCGCGCTGCGCGCGGGCCGGGTCGACGTCGGTCTCGTGTGGCTGCCTGTCGACGAGCCAGACCTCGCGTCCGGCCCGAACCTGCACACCGAGCCGCTGGTGCTGGCCGTCGCCCCCGACCATCCGCTCGTGGGCCGGGACCAGGTCGAGATGGAGGACCTCGGCGATTTCCCGGTCGTGTGGCCGGACGGGCCGATTCCCGACTACATGTGGGAGGCGCACACCCCGTCGGTCACACCGGCCGGGCGGCCCATCCGGCGCGGCCTCGGCGTGGCCACCCTGGAGGAGGCCCTCACCGCGATCAGCGCCGGCACCGTCGTGTCCCCGATCGGCTCGCACGCGGCCGCCACCCGGGTGCGCCGCGACGTCACCTTCCTGCCCATCACCGACGGACCTGTCCTGCAGTACTCACTGGTGTGGCGCGCGGCCGCGGAAACGGCGCTGGTCCGCGCTTTCGTCCAGGCCGCCGCCGACGCGTAGCCGGTCAGCGGGCGACGGCGGCCGGGTCGAGCGCGGTGTGCACGTCGAGGAAGCCGCGTACGGCGGCGTCCCAGCCGAAGTGTTCGGCGCGGGCGCGGGCCGCGTCGCGGCGGCGGCGTTCGTCGCGGTCGAGCAGCCGCAGCACCCCGTCGGCGAAGTCCTCGCCCGCGACCGCGACGCCCGCGTCGCCGACCACGGCGGGCAGGGCGCTGGACGCGCTCACCACGGCGGGGGTGCCGCAGGCCAGGGCCTCCAGGGCGGCCAGCCCGAACGTCTCCATCGGACCTGGGGCCAGCACCAGATCCGCGCCGGCCAGCAGGGCAGCCAGCTCCTGACGGTCGCTGATCCAGCCGGTGAACGTCACGGGAAGCCCCGCGGCGGCGGCCTGCAGCCGGGTCCGCAGCGGCCCGTCGCCCGCGATCACAAGCCGGGCGGCCACCCCGCGGTCGAGCAGGGTGCGCAGCGTGGCCAGGGCGCGTTCGGGCCGCTTCTCCGGGGAAAGCCGTACGCAGCTGACGAGCAGCAGCTCACCGCCGGGCACGTGCGCGCCGCGCACGAGCGGGTCGCGGCGGTCGGGGTGGAACAGGTCGAGATCGACGCCGAGCGGCACCTGCGTGACGTTGTGCGCCCCGACGCCGGTGAATTCCCCGGCGGCCCAGGCGGTCGTGCAGACGATCCGGTCGTACGCGGCGGCGCTGGCGCGGTTGAGCCCGGCGGCGATGCGGGCGCGCATCCCGGCGGGCAGCTTCACGACGCCGAGCAGGCCGTCGACGCTCTCGTGCGACACCATCACCGACGGCACGCCGTGGCGGCGTGCCCACGCGCCGGTCCAGCGCAATGTGGTGCGGTCGGACACCTCGATCCGGTCCGGGGCCAGCTCCGCCAGCAGGTCCGCCAGCGGCCCGCGGCGCACCAGCAGCCGGTAACCGCCGCCCAGCCCCGGCGCGACCGGGCCGGGCAGCGTGATCACGCGGCCCTGCTCGGTCTGCTCGTCGGTGTGCGCCGGGCCGGGGACGACCAGCACCGGTTCGTGCCCGGCCGCGGCGTACCCCCGGCCCAGCTCGCGCAGCGCGGTGCGCAGGCCGCCGGAGCTGGGCGTGACGAAGTTGGCGAGCCGGACGATGCGCAGCCCGGTCACGGGACGCGCACCGGCACGGCGACGGGCGCGGGCAGGCGGCCGGGGGCGCGCACCGCGGCGGCGGCGTAGTGGCCGATCAGCTCGTCGCCCAGGGCCGACCAGGTCCGGGTGGACACGGCCGCGCGCGCCGCCTGCCCGTAGGCCCGGCGCACCGCGGGGTCGGCGAGCGCGTCGACCGCGGCCGCGAAAGCGGCGCCGTCGTCCGGGGTGACCAGCAGGCCGTCCACGCCGTGGTGGACCAGGTCGAGCGGGCCGCCGATCGCCGGGGCGACCACCGGCACGCCGCTGGCCTGGGCCTCCTGCACGGTCTGGCAGAACGTCTCGTGCGGTCCGGTGTGGACGAACACGTCGAGGCTGGCATACAGCCGGGCCAGGTCGGTGCCGCGCCGGGTGCCCAGGAAGTCTGCCTGCGGCACGGCGCGGCGCACCGCGTCCCGGGTCGGGCCGTCGCCGACCACGACCACGCGCACGCCGGGTCGTGCGGCGGTCTGCGCGAGCAGGTCCACCCGCTTCTCCCGGGCCAGCCGGCCGACGTAGCCGACGATCAGCTCGCCGCCCGGCGCGAGTTCGGCCCGCAGCGCCTCGTCGCGGCGCGACGGGTGGAACAGTTCGGTGTCGACGCCGCGGCCCCACCGGCCGACGTTGGGCACGCCGTGCGCGACGAGTTCCGCGGCGGTCGTCGACGACGGGGCCAGGGTCGCCTCGGCGCGGCCGTGCACGTGGCGGATCCACCGCCAGGCCAGCGCCTCACCGGTGGCGACCTTGTAGGCGCGGGCGTAGCCGGGCACGTCGGTCTGGTAGATCGCGACGACGGGGACGCCGAGCTCGGCGGCGGCCTTCGCGCCCCACGCGCCGAGCACGAACGGGCTGGCCAGGTGCACCACGTCCGCCCGGTGCCCGGCGAGCGCCTCGCGGATGCGGCGGGTCGGCCAGGCCAGCCGCACGTTGCCGTAGCCGGGCATCGGCAGCGAGCCCAGCCGGACCACGGGGTACGGCTTGTCGGTGATGGCCCGGCTCGCCCGCGGCGACGGCTTCGGTGAGATGACCAGTGGCTGGTGACCGCGCGCCAGCAGATGGTCTGCGACGCGCGCGACGGAGTTCGCGACGCCGTTGACGTCCGGTGAGAACGACTCGGTGATGATCGCCACGCGCATGGCCGCCACGCTAGGTTCGCCGCCGGGAGCCGAGACGAAGAGCGGGCGTCGCCCCGGCGAAGCGCAGGGGAACTGTTGCCTGCTCCGGGCCGGTGCCCGGCCACCCCGTCACGGGTTGCGCCGATACTGGGCCGCCGAGCCCTTCGTCGCCGGGTCCCACCGGGGCTGCCGGACGTGTGATGTACGGCGACCGTTCACCGCGTCCACACCCGAGCGCCCGCCCGGACCCGGCACCATGGCGGCGATGTCCGAGTATGTCGACCTCTACTGCGAGCGGCTCGCGCCCGGCCTGTTCGGCGAGCCGCTGAATCTGTTCAGCAACCTGGCCTTCCTCGTCGCGTCAGGACTGCTGCTGTGGCTGCTGGCGGGACAGGTCCGGCCCGTGCCGTTCAGTGTCTGGCTGCTGCCGGTGCTGCTCGGTGTCGTCGGCCTGGCCAGCGCGTCGTTCCACGCCTTCGCCACGCGGGCCACCAGCGGCGCCGACTCCGCCGCGATCGCGGTGTTCATTCTGGTCGCGGTGGTGAGCCTGGTGCACTGGATGTGGGGCGTGCGCTGGCGGTGGGCCTGGCTCGCCGCGCCCGTTTACCTGGTGCTGTCCGTCGGGATCGGCGCGCTGGCGCAGTGGCTCGGCGGGGAACGGGCCACGCTGGGCGGCTACCTGCCCGCGCTGGTCGGGTTGGCGCTGTTCGGGCTGGCGGTGCGGCTCACCACGCCGGCCAGCGTGGCCGGGTTCGGCAACCTGCTGCTGGCGGCCACGGGCGTGTTCGCCGCGTCACTGACACTGCGCACCGCCGACCTGCCGCTGTGCGCGACCGCGCCGGTCGGCACGCACTTCGTCTGGCACGTGCTCAACGCCGTGGTGCTGTTCCTGGTCGGCTACGCGGTGCTGCGCCGCTGGCAGCGCACGCCGCCGCGCTGAGCCGCCGAGGGCAGGCCCTGCCGCGCTGAGCGGAGCCCGCGTGGGCGCGACCGCCTAGGATCGGGCCATGCTGGCTGAACTGCAGTGCGTGGTGCTGGACTGTCGTGACCCGAAACGGCTCGCCGAGTTCTACCGGTCGCTGCTCGGCGGTGTGGTCAACCAGCCGGACCGGCGCTGGTCGCTCGGCGACGACTGGTCGACGCTGCACGCTGCGAACGGCCTGGTGCTCGCGTTCCAGCGGGTCGCCGAATACCAGGCGCCGCAGTGGCCGGACCCCAGCAGGCCGCAGCAGTTCCACCTCGATTTCGGCGTGCCGGACCTGGACACCGCCGAGGAGGAGGCGCTGGCCTGCGGCGCGACCGTGCTCGACGCGGGCTCGCCGGGCCAGAGCTGGCGGGTGTACGCCGACCCGGCCGGTCATCCGTTCTGCCTCGTGCGGCACTGATCCGCGTCAGCGGCTGACCGCGGCGGCCAGTTCGCGCAGCAGATCGCCCAGGCGGCGGGCGTCGGCGGGGTCCAGCCGGGCCAGTGCTTCGCGCTGCACCGCCAGCCCGGCCGCGACGGCCTCGTCGATCAGCTCGCGGCCGGCCGGAGTGAGCTGTGCGCGCAGGGAGCGCCGGTCACCCGGATCGGGCGTACGCGTGATGAGCCCCGCCTTCGCCAACTTGTCCAGCCGCCCGGTCATGCCGCCGGTCGTGAGCATCAGGGTGTCGGACAGTTGCTTGGGGGAGAGGTTGAACGGCTCCCCGGCCCGGCGCAGCGTGGCCAGCACGTCGAACTCGCCGCGGCCGATGCCGAGGCGCTGGTAGGCACGCTCCACCCGGTCGCCGATCGCCGCGGCGACGCGGTAGACCCGCCCGAAGACCTCCATCGGCAGCAGATCGTCGAGGTCGGGGCGCTGGTCACGCCACTGGTCGATGATCGCGTCGACGGCGTCCTCGGTCATGCCGAACATGCTAGCTTGACGGCAACTAGCTTAGTGGTAAGTTACTTGTAAGCTAGTTGTCGAGAGGGGCAGCCATGACCTACATCGCCGACGCGGGCGCGGTCAGCGCCGAGTACCACCCGTCCGCCGCCGCGGAGCAGTCGGTCATGGGCTCCGGCTCGACCGCCCGGTTCGTCGCGCCGGGCAGCGTCACCCAGGGCCGGTTCGGCCTCTACGAGTGGCACATGCCGGCCGGGGCGGGCGGGGCCGACGCGCACTTCCACCGCACCTTCTCCGAGTCCTTCTACGTCATGACCGGCACGGTGCGGCTCTTCGACGGGGCGCGCTGGGTCGACGCCCCGGCAGGCGACTTCCTGCACGTGCCCGAGGGCGGCATGCACGGCTTCCGCAACGACAGCGGCGCGGCCGCCTCGATGCTCATCCTGTTCGCACCCGGCATCACCCGGGAGACCTACTTCCGCGAGCTCGCCGACATCGCCGCCACCGGCCGGCAGCTGTCGGAGGAGGAGTGGACCGACCTGTTCGCCCGCCACGACCAGTACCGCGCCTGAGGAGGCCCGATGACGACATACGCCGACATGGTGCCGACAGGTCAGTAGTCCTCGTCGTCGTCGTACGGCGCGAAGTCCTCGGCCGCGGTCAGGTCGATGGTGTCGTCGGCCGAGGCCACGAACTCCTCGAGCTCGTCGTCGTCGATCAGGAACGGGTTGTCCGCCTGCTGTGGTTCGCTCACGGTGCGGCCTGCACTTTCACGGTCAGTGAACAGTGGTGACAGCTCGATTAGAGCGCTGCGGTCAGGCCCACGCGAGTTGACACTCCGTGCGTGGCCGCCGGGTCCGCGGCTCAGCCCGCGTTCACGTCCGCGTCGGCGCGGTTGAGCTCGGTGACGTGCGTGATGAGCATGTCGTCGGCCTGGCGGGCCAGCTCCTTCACGCGCGGGTCGAAGCCGAAGTTGAGCTCGGTGCGGGCCGACTGCAGGCTCTCGCCCTGCGTCTCGATCTCCCGCGTGATCCACATCTGATCGAAGGAGGATCCGGTCGGCATCGCGGCCAGCTCCTTCAGCACGTCCTGCCGTTCCGGGGAGGACACCTTCGGCAGGGCCACCTTGACCTGGTCGGCGACCGCCACCACCGCCGCGTCGAACTTCGTGTGGTCCTCGGCGATCAGCTGCCCGAGCCGCCGTACCTCGTCGGAGGTGCCCTTCTGCGCGGCCAGGTTGCCGGCCGCGATCTCGTAGAGGTTGGCCTGGTGGATGCCGATCAGGAAGGAGGCGTCCTGCGGTGACGGCACCGCGGCGGCCGGCGCGGCCGCGCCAAGCGCGATCACCACCGTGGCGAGCACGACGAACAGCCCTCTGCTCCGGTTCATGACGAAGCCTCCATCCCCCGGACCGCGCGGCGCAGCCTGTTGCCGCGGGTGGCGCACGGCCGCCTGCGCCCAGGTCAGTACCCACGAACGCGATTGTCGACACCTGCCCGGCCGATCGGGCGATCGCAGGGTGATCTTCCGGCATTAGAATGCCCCGCGGGCGGGGCCGTAGCGCAGAAGTCGTCGCGCTCGACTAACAAGCGAGAGGACGCCGGTGCGAATCCGGCCGGTCCCGCTCCCGACATCAGCACGCGGGGAGGACGCCGGGCATGGGGCAGGTGTGGGACGGCCTGCGCGGTCCGTTGCTGCTGCACCATCATCTGGCCCCGTCAGCGGTCGCCGAGTGCACCCGGCTGCGGGAGGCCGGCGACTGGGCGGGCGCCTGCCGCGCGGCCGGGCTGACCCCCGCCGTCGACCTGATCCAGGTCGAGGTCGCCTACGGTGCGCCGGCCGCGCGCCGGATCGCGGCCGCGCTGGCCCAGCTCGCGCCGGACCTGCTGCGCACTTACCTGCGCACCGACTTCCACCGCTGGCCCTCCTGGCCCCGGTATGTCGTGCTGACCGAGCTCGCCGCGACCCCGGCCGGATTCGAGATCGCGCCGGTGCGGTTGCCTGACGGGCCGGTGCTCGTGCTCACCCCGCCGGAGTCGCCGCAGGAGCGGCGCGGCGTGCACCTGGCCGTCACCACCCCGGACCGCCTGCAGCGCTACTGGCGGGCGCTGCCGAACTGGTGCTGGCGCGCGGACGCGGTCACGGACCGCGCCGAGGCGTACGCGAGCGGGCAGCCGCAGGCCGAGAGCGACCTGGGCGTCCTGCGCTCGGGCGCGGTGACCGTCCACGACCTGCACCCGCTCGTCTTCGCGGCGCTGCGTCCCGGTGCGGTCCAGGCATCCGCCGAGCCGGGCTGGGAGTTCCCCGCGGTCCGGGTGCGCTGCGCGGGGGTGTGGCACGAGATGCAGGTGCGGGCGGGCGGCCTGGCGGCGCTGGCGCACACCGACGCGGAGATCGACCGGGAGCTGGCGCTCGGGGCGCTGGGTGGTCCCGTGCAGGGCTGTGCGGCGGCGCTGCGCGGCTGGCGGACCGGATACGGCCGCCTGCCCAAGGGGCTGCGCCGCCAGCGCGACCGGCTGTTCGGACTGGCGCGGGCGGGCCGCACCGACCTGGTGCTGTCGATGCTGGACGCCGGATTCGACCCGGCCGTGGTCGGCCCCGGCGGGGTGACCCTGCTGCACCTGCTGGCCGAGCTCGACCACCGGCGGCTGCTGCCCCGGCTGCTGGCCGCCGGGCTGCCCCTGAACGGCCGGGACAAGGAGGGCGCGACGCCGCTGCACCACGCGGAGCGCGCGCTGGCCGACGACGTGGTGGCGGCCCTGCATGAGGCGGGCGCCGATCCGGGCCTGACCGACCAGGCCGGGCGGCTGCCGGCGGCGCTGCGCCCGAAGCCGCGGTACGAGCTGGTGGCGGAGGTGCGCGCGACACCGTTGCCGTCGTTCTTCCGCAGGCTGCGCGTGCTGTACCGGGCCCGCCGTGACGCGGCGTGGCCGTCCGGTGCCGGCGAGCGAACGTGAACACGGGCATCGAGGCGCGGCTGCTGGAAGGACCGGAGTCGGCGCATCCGATGGCATCGGTGGTTCGACGGCGCCGACACGAGATCTTGTCGTCATCGGACGCGGTCTGTATAACGTTATAGAGCGAGGTCAATCACATTGCGGCGAGTGACACCCGCGTTGACGTGACGGTCCCGGCAGTGGTGACAATGAGCGGTGAGTGGAGGAAACCCGCCGATGGCGGTCAGTCTCAAGGACATCGCCAAGCGGGCCGGCGTGTCGCAGGCGACGGTGTCCAATGTCGTCAACGGCTACCGGCCCGTCGGCGAGGCCACCCGCGCCCGGGTGCAGCAGGCGATCGACGAGCTGGGCTACACGCCCAACCTCAGCGCCCGGCACCTGCGGCGGGGCCGCACCGGCATCATCGCGCTGGCCATCCCCGAGCTGAACAACCCGTACTTCGCGGAGCTGGCCGACGCGGCGATCCGGGCCGCGACCGAACGCGGGTACATCCTGCTGCTCGACTACACCGACGGTGATCGGGACAAGGAGCTGCTGGTCGCCGACGGGTTCCGGGCCCAGATCATCGACGGGCTGATCCTGTCCGCGGTGCACCTCACCCGCGACGACATCGCCAGCCGCACCAGCGAGACCCCGATGGTGCTGGTCGGCGAGGCGATCTACCACGCGCCGTACGACCACGTGGTCATTGACAACCTCGCCGCCAGCCGCGAGGCCATGCGGCACCTCATCGCGCTCGGCCGGCGGCGGATCGCGTTCATCGGCGCGCACATCGAGGCCGACCGGGCACCCTCGCTGCTGCGGCTGCGCGGCTACACCGAGGCCCTGGCAGCCGCCGGGCTGCCGTTCGACCCCGACCTCACCGTCACGACCAGCGGCTTCGGCCGGGGCGACGGCGCGGCGGGCATGCGGGCGCTGCTGACGCTGGCGCAGCCCCCGGACGCGGTGTTCGCGTTCAACGACCTGATCGCGCTGGGGGCGATCCGGGCCCTGCACGACCACGGGCTGCGGGTGCCCGACGACGTGTCCGTGATCGGGATCGACGACGTGGAGGAGGGCCGGTTCAGCATCCCGACCCTCACCACGATCTCGCCGGACAAGGAGATGATCGGACGGCTCGCGGTGGAGAAGCTCCTCGACCGCATCGAGGGCCGCCCGGCCGGCCCGCCGGCCGCGTTCCAGCCCCCGTTCCGGCTGGTCATCCGGGAGTCGGCACCGTCAACCGGGCCGCGTCAGGCGTCCTCGTCCTCCTCGTCGTCGTAGTCGGCGTAGTCGTCGTCGAGTTCCCACGGCTGCAGGCTGTGCTCGGCGATCAGCGCGTCGGCGGCGACCGGGTCGCCCTGGGCCCGTAGCGACACGGCGATGACGGCGTGCAGCTGGCGGGTGTCCGACTCGTCCGCGCCGTCGAGGCCGCGGCGGGCGTGCTGGGCGGCTTCGGCGGGCCGGTCCCGGCGCAGCAGTCGCCAGCCCGTGAACACCGCGGCCTCGCCACGTACCACGCCGTCGCGGCATTGCTCGGCCAGCTCGGCGCGGGCGAGGGCCTCGTCGTCGCGGTCCTCGCTGTCGTACCACCAGGCCACGACCAGGTGCATGCGCCCGCGGGCGCTGTCCCACACCGCCGGGTCGGCGTCGGCGGGCGGCTCCGCGGCGAGCGTGTCGGCCCTGGCCAGCACCTGCTCGGCGGGCGCCCACACGGCGTGCCGGGCACTGGCCATCGCGTCGGTCAGCGAGCGCAGCTCGGCCAGGCGGTCATCGGCCGCGAGGTGCTGGTCGGCGGCCAGCAGGCTGCGCCCGGCCCGATCGGCGCCCCAGAACAGCCGCGCCGACTCGTCCAGCAACTGCCCTCGACGGGCCGCGGTCAGTGACGGCTCGGCCAGCAGCAGGTCCAGCACGGCGACCGCCTGGTCGCCCTGTCCGCCGTCGCGGTAGAGCTGCCAGAGCAGTTCCCGCGCCCGGAACAGCGGCTCGGCCAGGCCCGCCCGCTCCAGCGCGAGCACCGCCTCCTCGGCCGCCCCGAACCGGGTCTCCCGGTCGCTGTGGCCGCGTAGCAGGACCGCCGCGTCGAGCCGGGCGAGCGCCGCGGCCGCCGGGTCACCGGCCGCGGTGTGCGCGGCGATCCGCTCCTGCACCTGCGCGATCCGGTTGCGCGTGCGCCGGCCGGCGGTGTCCAGCACGCTCAGCGGGAGGCTGTCCACCAGCGGCGGCGCGGTCATCCGCTGCCGGGCCAGCTCGCTCTGGAACGTGGTCCCGTTGCGCGCGTCGAACCGGGCCGAAAGGTCCTCGACCAGGGCGGTCAGCTCCGTCCGCAGGGCGTCGACCGTGGTCACCGCGCGGCGCCCGTCCGGGTTCGTGCGGCCCTGCACCGGGGAGCCGCCGTGGCCGTCGTCGGCCAGCCGGGTCAGCACCAGCACCGCCGGGGCGGCGAACGCCAGCACGTCGTGCGGGCTCGGGGTGCCGTCCAGCCAGGGCAGGTGCCGCTCCAGGAGCTCCAGGCCGCGGGCCTGGTTGCCGCTGCGGGCCAGGAACGTCAGGTGGGTGCCCAGGGCGGGCAGGTGCAGCCGGTCGGTGCGCATCACCCGGTATGCCGCCCGGTGCAGCTCGGCGGCCTTGCGGTGCCCGCCGGTGTGCAGGTGGGCCAGCATCAGGTTGGTGCGGATGCGTTCGGGCTGGGTGCGGCACCAGCTGTCCGCGAACGGCTTGGCGACCTCGATCGCGTCGGCGTGCCGGTCCAGCGTCATCAGATACCAGGCCTGCGCCGACGGGACGCAGACCGCGCAGTTGGCCAGGCTGTCCCGCTTGGCGGTCACCATGTCGTGATAGGACGCCGCCGCCTGGTCCAGGTCGCCGGTGTGCAGCGCGATCTGCCAGCGGGCCTGGTGCACGGCGTGCAGGCTGTGCCCGCCGCGCAGGTACCGGGCCCGCATGTCGTCCAGCACCGCGTACGTGCGGTCCAGCGGCACGTCGGGGAACTCCGGCAGCGCGTTCACGATCCACTTGAACTGCCAGAGGATCGAGTGCTCCGTGTGCGACCCGCCGATCTCCGGATCACGGTCGTAGGCGGCCAGCGACAGCGAGAACGCCAGGAACGCGCGCCGGTCGTCGCCGCCGAACACGAACTTCTCGATGGACTCGTGCCGGAACTCGAACGTCAGCTTCGCCTCACCGGCCGCGTCGGCGGCCCGGATCGCGCCGTCCAGGGCGAGGTGCTGGGCCGGGCCCTCCGGCATCGCCCGCGCCGCCGCGAACGCCTCGCGCAGCTGCTGCTCGGACATCATCATGCGGCTCCTCCGTGCATGGCGCGGCCGAGCAGGCCGAGGAACGACTGGTTGAGCGCGGCGGTGTCGACCGGTCGCAGCGGCTGGCGGCCCAGCAGCAGCGCCTGCACGTAGAGGCCCTCCATGACCAGCACCGTCAGGTCCGGGTCGGTGACCGTGCCGGCCTGGCGGATCAGCGGGTTGCGGTGGTTGAGCACCAACTGCGGCCGGTCGGTGCGCCCGGCGGTGAACGAGCCCAGGATCGAGGCCCACACGTCGTCGACGTCCTCCTGGCCGCGCTGCATGTCCACGTGCAGTGCGGTGTCGCCGTCGAGCAGGTACAGCGCGGGCAGGCCGGCCGGGTCGAAGGCGCGGATCAGCACCTCCACGCCGAACCGGTCCAGCGCCCGCTGCGCCCCGACGAGGAACGGACGCAGCCGCAGCTCCTCGTCCGGAGCGAGTTCCTCCAGCCGGGTCGACAGGTCGCTGGCGGACAGCGCCTCGGTGGTGATCTTGTCGTCGAGGGTGGGCAGGCGCGACAGCAGCTCGGCGTCGTACACGTACCCGCCGTTGACGACGGCCAGACCCTGTGCCGAGGCCACTGCGGCGATCTGCCGGAACTCGTCCAGCGACGGCACGAACCGCACCACGCCGTACGTGTCGCGGAACTGGGCCAGCGTCATCGGTCCGACCGTGGTCTCGAACGGCCACCACTGCTCGACCAGGCGCAGCATGTCGTCGTCGTGCACCGCCAGCGCCTTCACCCCGAGGTGGTGGATGCGCAGGAAATGCTGCAGCTTCGCCTCGTCCACCGTGCCGAGCCGGGTCATCCAGCCGCGCAGCTGGTCGCCCAGCGACTCGCGCACCTGGGCCAGCAGCGCGTCGTCGTACAGCGCCTCGCGGCTGGCGGTCGGGCGCAGCTCGGTGGTGTCGATGACGCAGCGCACGAAGAACGCCCACTCCGGCAGCAGGCCCTCCACGCCCTCGCTGAGCAGCATCTGCTTGAGGTAGACCCGGTGCGCCACCCGGGTGGCCGGGTTCGACGGCATGGGCAGCACGAACGCCACCCCGCGTAGTCCCGCCTCGGCCACGTGCAGGTCGATCACGTCGAACGGGGTGAACCCGAAGGCGTCCTCGGCGTACGACAGCAGCCGGGCCCGCCGGGCCACCCGCGCCTCGCCGTCGCCGGTCTCCCACGGGGCGAGCCCGGTGGTGACCGGCTCGCCGTCGACGCGCACCCCGATCGGCAGCATCGACCCGTACAGCCCGGCCAGCTCGCGCACGGTCTGCGGCAGCAGCCACTCCTGCGCGCCGTGGCGCGGCCGCAGCGTCACCACGGTCCCCGGCTCGGCGAGCGCGTCCGCGCCGTCGAGCACCCGCACCTGGTAACTGCCGTCGGAGGAGCCCAGCCACTCCACCGTGGGCTGGTCGCCGCACCGGGTGCGGACCTGGATCGTGTCGGCGACCAGGAAGCACGACAGCAGGCCGATGCCGAACTGGCCCAGGAACTCGTGCCGGGCGAAGCCCAGATCGTCGCGCTTGGAGCTGCGGCCGATGGTGGCCAGCAGCTCGTGCACCTGCGGCTCGGTCAGGCCGATGCCGTTGTCGGTGATGGTCAGCGGCTGCCCCGGCTCCGGCGGCGTGCTGATCTCGATCGAGCCGGCGTGCTCGGGCCGGGTCGTCCGCACCGCGGTGATCGCGTCGACGGCGTTCTGCATCAGCTCCCGGACGTAGACCCGCGGGCTGGCGTAGAGATGGTGGCTCAGCAGGTCGACGATGCCGCGCAGGTCGACATGGAAGGTGTACGACACGTGGTCCTCCGTGGTGGGGTGTGCGCGGTCGCCGACCCTACCGTCCGTGACCGACGTTCGCGGAGCGGTTTTCAGCTCGGGAGCACCTCGCCGGGCGGGTTTTCAGGCGTCGGCCTGCGCCAGAAGGCGTGCTCCGGTGACCAGTTCGGCGGTGTCGGCGGCCGCGGCGAAGGACAGCCGCAGGAACGCGCCCGGCGGCTCGGCGGCGAAGAACTTGCGGCCGGGGTTGACGGCGACCCCGAGCTCCCGCGCGGCCAGCGCGAGCCGCTGCTCGCTGCTCCCGGACGGCAGCGCGGCCCACAGGTGCAGCCCGCCCTCCGGGAGCGTCACGGTCCATTCCGGGCACTCGCGGCCGAGGGCGTCGGCCAGCACCCGGCAGCGGTCCCGCAGCGCGGCAGCCAGGCCGCGTAGGTGGCGGTCCCAGGCCGGGGAGGTGAGCAGGTCGACCGCGGCCTCCTGCAGGGGCCGGGCGATGAACGCGTCGTCGACCAGCCGTACCGCGCGGATGCGGGCCATCACCGGGCCACGCGCGACGATCGCCCCGATGCGCAGGCTGGGCGCGGCGGGTTTGGTCAACGAGGTCACCTGCACGACGGTGCCGTCGCGGTCGTCGGCGGCCAGTGGCGCGGGCACGGCACGGCCGTGCGTGAGGAACCGGCTGAAGTCGTCCTCGATCACGAACGCCCCGGCGGCGCGGGCGATGTCGACGAACTCGCGGCGGCGCTGCGGCGGCAGCACCGCGCCGGTCGGGTTGTGGAAGTTGGGCTGGCAGTAGAGCACCCGCGCGCCGGTCATCGCGAACGCGTCGGAGAGCAGGCCGGGCCGCAGCCCGTCGCCGTCCACGGGCACCGGGACGGGCCGCAGCCCGGCCGCGCGGGCCGCGGCGACGACACCGGGATAGGTCGGCGACTCGACCAGGATGGGGCTGCCCGGCGCGGCGACCGCCCGCAGCGCCATCGACAGCGCGCTCTGTCCACCCGCGGTGACCAGGACGTCGTCCGCGGTGACGGTGCCGCCGGCGCTGGTCGCGAACAGGCTGCGCAGCGTGCCGAGCCCGGCGGCCGGGGCGCGGTCCCACGCGCCGGGGCGGCGCCCGGCGCGGCCGAGCGCCGCGCTCAGCGCCGCGGTGGGGCGCAGCGAGGCGTGCGGGTAACCGCCGTCGAAGCGGATCGTGCCCTCGGGCGGCGGGCCGAGGTCGTCGATGACGGACCGGGTGTCCACGGTCCGATCGGTGAGCGCGACCGTCTGCCAGCCGGTGTCGGCGCGGGCGGTGGGCTGCCGCGGCCGGGGCGCGACGTAGGTGCCGCTGCCGGGCCGGGTCACCACGGCGCCCTCGGCGGCGAGAAGCGCTATCGCGCGGGCGACGGTCGCCGGGCTGATCCGGTGCTGTTCCACGAGATCTCGGCTGCTCGGCATCCGTTCTCCCGGTGCCATGGTGGACAGCAGTGCCCGCAGTGTCGCGATCAGACCGTCGTAAGTGCTACTCTCCGACATGAATCAGCATGATAGCGCTACTGCGCCGACCCGAGCACCGCTACCGCTCGACGTCACCGCGCTGCGGGCCGACACCCCCGGCTGCGAGCACGTGGTCCACCTCAACAACGCCGGCTGCGGGCTGACGCCCCGGTCAGTGCTGTCCGCCGTGGTGGAGCATTTGGAGCTCGAGGCGCGGATCGGCGGCTACGAGGCCGCGGCGGCCCGCGCCGACGCGGTCACCGGCTTCTACACCCAGACCGCGGCGCTGATCAACGCCAAGCCGGGTGAGATCGCGTTCGCGGGCAGCGCCACCCACGCCTACTCCACCGCGCTGTCGGCGATCCCGTTCGGGCCCGGCGACGTCATCCTCACCACCCGCGACGACTTCGTGTCCAACCAGCTCGCGTTCCTGTCGCTGGGCAAGCGGTTCGGGGTGCGCCTGGTGCATGCGCCGGACCTGCCCGGCGGCGGAGTGGACGTCGCGGCGATGGCCGCGCTGATGCGCGCGCACCGCCCGCGCCTGGTCGCGGTCACCCACATCCCCACCAACTCCGGCCTGGTGCAGCCCGTCGCGGAGATCGGCAGGCACTGTCGCGAGCTGGACCTGCTGTATCTCGTCGACGCCTGCCAGTCGGTGGGCCAGCTGCCCGTCGACGTCGCCGAGATCGGCTGCGACCTGCTCACCGCGACCTGCCGCAAGTTCCTGCGCGGGCCGCGCGGCTCCGGTTTCCTCTACGTCGCCGACCGGGTGCTGCGCGCCGGATACGAGCCGCTGTTCATCGACATGCACGGTGCGCGCTGGACCGGCCCGGACAGTTACCGCCCGGTCGACACCGCGGCCCGGTTCGAGGACTGGGAGTTCCCGTACGCCACCCTGCTGGGCTGCGCCGAGGCCGCCCGCTACGCGCTGGCGGTGGGCGTCGACGCGGTCGCCTCGCGCACTCCGGCGCTGGCCGCCCACCTGCGGGACAAGCTCCAGGAGCAGCCGGGCGTACGCGTGCTCGACCGCGGCCCGCAGCTCGGCGCGCTGGTCACGTTCGCCGTGCAGGGGTGGCAGCCGCAGGAGTTCAAGGCCGCCCTCGACGCCCGCCGGATCAACTCGGCGCTCAGCTTCCGCGAGTTCGCCCAGCTCGACTTCGGTGACAAGGGCGTCGACTGGTGCCTGCGGCTGTCCCCGCACTACTACAACACCGAGGAGGAGGTGGACCTCGCCGCCGCCGCGGTCGCCGAGATCCTGGACCGGTGAACGCGGCGGCGGCGAGGACTACGAGAGGGTGGAGTCTGCCGCCCAGTCGGCGACCGGCGGCGGCTCGCGGTCGGCGTAGCAGGCGGTGACCCGGCAGCCGAGCGTGGTGTGCAGGCCGGGGTGGTAGCGGGCGATGATCTCCTGGCGTGCGGCCAGGCCCTCGACCGTGCGGCCGACGGCGAAGAGGCGGCCCTGCAGGGCGTGCAGCGCCCAGATCAGCAGGTCGGTGGCGTGATGGTCGTGGACGGGATCGATCTGTCGAGCATTCGCGACCGCCTCCTCCGCCAGCCGCAGTGCGGCCGCCGGTGAGTCCGTGACGCGCTCCAGGCGCAGCAGCGCGCTTACCAGCCGGCTGCGGTAGCCGGGAGTGCGGGCCGCCAGCGCGCGGCAGGCCCATACCTCGGTCACCAGGTCCGGTCCGGCGGACGAGAGGAGAACGTTCCGCGCGATGAGCTCAAGCTCGATCAACATGCCTCCGTGGCTCTGTGGACAGAACGCGACGCCCACCGCGGGGCGGCGGGCGTCGCGTGTCCGATCTCGAGGGGCGCCACCTCGAGAACGGGCACGAGCGGGAAGCTTAGGCAGCTCAGTTCGGGGGTCGCGACGGTCGAACGGCCGAGTGAAGATCGCGCGGAACCGCCTTATGCTGATGGCGGCACAACCTCCGGCGTGGTCAGACCGGGGGCCGCCGGGTGACGGTGGAGGTCTTCTTCAGCTGGAAGTCGTCGCAACCCGAGTCGGCGACCTCGCCGCGGATGCTCTGCCCGGCCCGGGGTGAGAACGAGGCTTCGAGCCCGACCATGATGTAGTCGCCCGGCCGCTTCACCCAGTGGCCCGGCTGCAGCGTAAAGCCGCTCGCCGTGTAGGTCCCCTCCAGCACGAACGATCCGCGTGGCACGTCCGGGTTGCTGCTCACCGGGGAGAACTCGAACAGGGCCTCCACCTCGTGGTCGTCGACCACGAACACGGTGAGCTTCAGCCCGGTCAGGCCCTGCCGGCAGCGGTAGGTGCCCTCCCAGGTGCCGGACAGGAAGGCCCGCGCCGCCGTGAGGTCGTCCGAGGTGGCGGCGGGGCTGGGCGAGGGCGCGGCCGAGGCGTACGCCGATCGCGTGGGCGCGACCACGAGATCCCCGTCGGACGGTTCGTCGATCTGCTGGATCAGATACCACGCGCCGCCGGCGAGCAGGGCGAGCGCGACCAGGGCCGCGACCCCGGCGAGCACCCAGGTGAGCGGCTGTGACGAGCCGGCGGCGGGCTTCGCCGCGGGTGGCGACCACGGTGGCAGCGGTTCACCCGGCGGCGGGTACGGGCCGGGGGCCAGCGGCAGGGTGCCGGTCATCGCGAAGGTGGGCGGAGCGAGGTCGTTGAGCAGCGCTTCGAGCCAGGTCGCGAGACTGTTCGGGCGGTCGGCGGGCGGGGCGGACAGCGCGTTGAGGATCCGGTGCTGGAAGGCGGGGAACGCGGCGCACAGCGGGTGGGCGCGCAGCTGGTCGACGAGCTGGCGCAGATCGGGGCCCTGGCCGGCGGCGCGGACCGGCGGCGGCGCGCCCAGCGCGGCGTGCGCGACGGTCGCGGCGAAGGCGAAGCGGTCCGCGGCGGGACTGGTCACCGCACCGGGCAGGAACAGCTCCGGGGCGGCGTACGGGGCGCTGCGGGCGGCCACGAGGGAGCCGTCGACGGTCCACAGCTGGCCCAGGTCGGCGGGGCTGGACGAGCCGTCGGGGCGGACCACGACGGTGGCCGGCTTGACGTCGCCGTGGGCCACCGGCACACCCGTGCGGCGTCCCGAGTGCAGTTCGTCGAGGACCGCGGCGGTCCCGGCCAGCGCCCGCAGCCGGTGCGACAGCCCTTCGTACGGGTTGAGCGCCAGCCAGTCGAGATAGGACTGGTCGCCGAACCGGTTGTCGTACACGGCCATCCCCCTGTCGCGGCGTGAGCCCGACGACAATATAGACGGCCGTGTCACCTGGGGCGGCGGACAGGTGCGCGCGGACGTACCGCGTCAGATCAGGCCCGACAGGGCACGCACCTGGGTGGTGACCGACTTGGCGATGTTCACCCCGTGTGACATCGCCAGGCCGATGGGGTATCGGGTCAGCACGGCCATGGTCCAGTCGTCGCCGAGCGCCATGCAGTTGACGTTCCAGACGCCGAGCTCGCCGCGCTGCACCCAGCCGTTTTTGATGGCGATGGCAGGCTGCTCCGCGGCGGGGAAGACGCGGCGGATGCCGAAGTCACCCTCGCCGCGCACCGCGCGCATCTCGTCGATGAGGTAGCCGGTCCACTTCGGGCCGGCCGCGGTGCCCGTGCCGATGGCGTGGGCGATGCGGCAGGTGTCGCGGGCGGACAGCAGGGTCTTGCTCCAGTCCGGCCCGGCCTGGGAGTCGGTCAGTTTGCAGATGGAGATCAGGCGGGTGATCGTGGTGCGCCCGCCGAGCTCGTTCCAGAGCGCCGAGGCCACGGCGTTGTCGCTGTCGCGGATCATCTTGCGGACGTCGGCCAGCTGCGCCGCGTTCGGGGTCCGGCCGTCCTCGGCGGCGCGGCGCAGGTAGTCGGCGGCCAGCCAGGCTTTGATCATCGAGGCGGTCATGTTCGTCTCGTGCATGTTCTTCGAGCCGACGATCTCACCCGTGGTGCGGTCCATCAGCGCCCAGTTGTACCAGCCGCTGGTGGTCACCTTGACCAGGTCGCCGGCGTTGGCCGCGCTCAGCGTGCCGGCCCGCTCCACGCCCGGCGGGCCGGGTTGGGCGGGCACGGTGCCCGGCGTGGCGCCGCCCGGCGTGGGCGGGTCGTGCCAGACCGCGGCCGCGCCGGGGTCCGCACTGCCGCGGCCGGCGAGCCAGAGGCCGCCCGTGGCCAGCGCGGTCACGCCCACGCCGCCGGCCAGCAGGGCACGTCGACGGGTGTGCTCGGTCATGAGGGGGTCTCCGGGGGGTGCGGAGCGGTGGCCGTCGGCAGGGGTGCCGTCGGCGTTCAGGGCGAGGGTGTGGTTATGCCGTCGATGATGCCCGACGCCGGGGCTTCACGCAGTCCTCGGTCCGGGTCAGTCCAGGCTGATCGTTCCGGTGATGGTGGTGGGGCCGGGCGCGGCGAGCGCGTCGGCGATGCCGCCGGCCCAGCCGCGGATCGCGTCCCAGTCCCGGAAGTCGCCCTCGGGCGCGCGCAGCGCCACGACCAGGGCCTGCTCGGCGATGCTCAGCCGGCTGTGTTCCAGCCGCCCGGCGAACACCCGGTGCTCGCGGGCTCCGGTGGCCTCGGCGATGGCGGTGACGTCGACCGGGTCCTCGTCAGGCATCGGCGGGTCGCCGACCGGGCCGCTGGAGAACAGCCACACCGGATGCGAGGACAGCACCGCGGCGTGGCTCTGCACGAACCAGCGGGCCGGTTGCAGCCAGTGCCCGGAGTACACCGCGCTGCCGATGACGAACGCGTCGAAGCCGTCGGCCTGCACCGACGGGTCGATCTCGTGGGCTTCGGCGTCGAAACCGCGTTCGGTGAGGACCTTCGCGATGGCGTTGGCGATCTCCGCGGTCGCCTCGTACTTCGACGCCGCCGCCACCAGCACCCGGCGCGGCGGGCCGGTCTGGCCGGTGAGCGCCTCGGGCAGCTCCTCCAGCTGCGCCATGACCAGGCGCTGCAGTGGCGGTTCCAGCAGCGGGGGCGCGGTGGTCGGGGCGGCGGCGGGAGCGGGGGCCGTGGTCATGCGGGGGTCCGCTCAAGGTCGGCGTCGGCCTGCGCGAGCAGCCGCTGTCCGAGTTCGACCAGCGCCCGGCCGGCGGCCAGCTCGTCGCCGATCGCCGGCACGTCCTCGTCGAACCGGCTGCGCGCCGCGCGGCCGTCGCCGCGCATCGTGGGCGTGGTGGCGCCGGTGTCGAGGCGGGCGTGCGCCTGCGTACGGCCGGAGCCGTCGTCGTCGATGGTGATGTCGACGGTCCAGTGCTTCGTGCTCATCGGCCCGGCCTCCCGGCAGTCACGCGCCGACACGCCGTCAGGTCGCGTGCCGCCCCTGCCATTGTCGCGCCCGCGGCGCTCGGGTTGGGCCGGTTGGCCTGCACAAAGGCGTTTTGTCCCAGGGCGCGCCCGCCGCGCCCGGCACCGTGATGGCGGCGCGGCGGGCCCGTGCTCACTATGGTGTGCGTGTGTCCAGCGAACAGGTGTACGCGGGTGTCTTCGGCACCGTCCTCGGAATCGCGCTGCTCGTGGCCGCCATCCGCTGGATGTTCGGCAAGCGGTGAAGCGCGGATGTAAAGAATAGCTGACATCGTGTACGCTCGGTCGTACCGGCGATGTCAAGGATTCTTTACATCGCCGGCCGACCGAGAGGATCTGCCATGACCTCGTGCAAACCCGCGCCCGCCGCCGACACCGACCGCGTCCCGACCACCTTCGAGGAACGCAACACCTGGTGGGTGGCCATCCTGGTGCCGGCGACCACGCTGGCGTACTGCGCCGTGGTGATCCCGCGCCTGTGGAGCCGGCCCGCCGCCGAGGTCGCCTGGGTGACGCCGATGCTGTGGGCGATCGGCGTGACGTTCGTCGGCACGATCCTCGGCTCGATCGTGTCGGCGATGGTCGCCCGCGACAGCCACACCGAATCCGACGTGCGGGACAAGCAGATCGTGCGGCACGGCGACCGGATCGCCCAGGGCGTCATGGCCTTCGGCGCCGCCGCGGTGCTGGTGCTGGCGATGGTGCGGGCCGACCAGTTCTGGATCGGCAACGTCCTGTTCCTGATCGGGGCGGTCGGCACCACCTGGGGCGCGATCGCGAAGATCCGGGCGTACCGCGGGGCGTTCCATGGTTAAGCCCACCCGCGTCACCAACCGCATCCGGCTGCTGCGCGCCGAGCACGGCGAGATGACGCAGGCCGAGCTGGCGGAGCGGGTGGGCGTCACCCGCCAGACCGTCATCGCCATCGAGCAGGGCCGCTACTCGCCGTCGCTGGAGATGGCCTTCCAGATCGCGCACGTCTTCAAGGTGCCCCTCGACGACGTGTTCCAGTACCCCGGCGACGCCGCGTAGCTGCTCCGCGGGCCGGCGGCCCCCGGCCCGGCACGTGCCGGGTGATGGCATCATGGCCCGATGGCTGCTGAGGATCCCGCGGAACGCCGCTGGCGGACGATGCGCGGCTGCGACCGGATCCTGTCCGGGCACCGCACGCCGTCCCTGCGCGAACGGCTCGCCGACCTCGCCGCCGTCGACTTCGACGGTCTCGACGGCCGGCCCGACTTCTACGGCGGCGGGCCGGTCGCGGCGCTGGAGCGGCGCGTCGCCGGGCTGCTCGGCAAACCCGATGCGGTGTTCTTCCCGACCGGCACCATGGCCCAGCAGGTGGCGCTGCGCTGCTGGGCCGAGCGCACCGGCAACCGGGCCGTGGCCCTGCACCCGCTCGGGCACCTGGAGGTGCACGAGCGCAAGGCGTACCAGACGCTGACCGGGTTGCGCGGGGTGTGGCCGACGACGGAGCCGCGCCAGCCCACCGCGCAGGAGGTGCGCGACCTCGACGAGCCGTTCGGCACTCTGCTGGTCGAGCTGCCGCTGCGCGACGCCGGCTTCCTGCTGCCGACCTGGGACGAGCTGAACGCCCTCGTGGCGGCCGCGCGGTCGCGCGGCGCGAAGGTCCACTTCGACGGGGCCCGCCTCTGGGAGTCGGTGTTCCACCTGGGCCGGGACCTGCCGACGGTGGCCGGGCTGGCCGACAGCGTCTACGTCTCGCTGTACAAGACCCTCGGCGGGCTTTCCGGTGCGCTGCTGGCCGGGGCCGAGGACTTCACCGCGCAGGCGCGCGCCTGGCGGCACCGCTACGGCGGGCAGCTGTTCCAGCAGTGGCCGGCGGTGCTGGCGGCGCTGGGCGGCCTCGACCGCGAGCTGCCCCGCCTGCCCGAGTACGTCGCCCACGCGAAGACCGTGGCCGCGGCGCTGGCCGCGCTGCCCGGCGCGCGGGTGTTCCCGCACGAGCCGCACACCCACCAGTTCCAGCTGTGGCTGCCCGGCCCGGCCGCGGCGCTCAACCAGGCCGTGCTGACCCTGGCCGAGCAGCAGAAGACGTGGTTCGCCAACTCGTTCACCGACCGGTCCCCGGGCATGGCGATGGCCGAGATCACGGTGGCCGCCCCGGCGCTGGAGTGGAGCGGCGCCGACGTCACCGCGGCCGGTCTCGCCCTGCTGGAACTGGCCGCCGCGGCAGCGGGCTGAGAGACTGGCCGTGATGCTGACGACGCTGCTCGACGAGGTGGAACGGCTGCGCGCGGCCCGGCCGGGCCGGGTGCTGATCGGCATCGCCGGCGCGCCCGGCGCGGGCAAGTCGACCCTGGCCCTGGCCCTGGCCGCGAAGCTCGACCACGCCGTGACGGTGCCGATGGACGGGTTCCACCTGGCCAACGTGGAGCTGCGGCGGCTGGGCCGGGCCGACCGCAAGGGCGCCCCGGACACCTTCGACGCCGCCGGCTACGCCGCCCTGCTGCGGCGGCTGCGCGAGACGACCGGCGAGACGGTGTACGCGCCGACGTTCGACCACGTCCTCAACGAGCCCGTCGCCGGGTCGATCCCCGTCCCGCCGGACACCGAGGTGATCGTCACCGAGGGCAACTACCTGCTGCTGGATACCCCGCCGTGGGACCGCGTCCGGCGGCTGCTCGACCTCGCGGTCTACCTGTCGGCCGACGACGGCCCCCGGGTCGACGGGCTGCTCGCCCGCCAGCACGCCAAGGGCCTGGACCCCGACGCGGCCCGGGACTGGGTCTACCGCAGCGACGAGGCCAACGCCCGCGTCGTCGAGGCCACCGCCGCCCACGCGGATCTGCGCCTGCACCGCGCCTGACCACCCACCGCCCGGCGCGGCGCGCCTCCTGCCGCGATGATCGTTCGACTTGCCTGGCACCTGTGCGTATCTTGAGCCCGCATTCGACCACCTGCCTGGCAAGTCGGGCGATCATGCAGGGCGTGCGGCACGATATGCGGCTTATGTGGAGATGTTCCGCTAGCCTGCCAGGGTGCATTCGAAGCTCAGCGAGCGGCAGCGGCGCATCCTCGAAGTGATCCAGGACGGCGTGACCAGCCGCGGTTACCCGCCCACGCTGCGGGAGATCGGCCGGGCGGTCGGCCTGGCCGCGTCCTCGTCGGTCGCGTACCACCTGCGCGAGCTGGAGGAGAAGGGCCTGCTGCAGCGGGATCGGGGCCGACCGCGGGCGCTGAGCGTGCGCCTGTCCTTGGACGACGACGGCATCCCGCGGCAGCGCACTGCGGCGACGGTCCAGGTGCCGCTGCTCGGCACCATCGCCGCGGGCGGGCCGATCCTGGCCGAGGAGTCCCTGGAGGAGACGCTGACGCTGTCGCGGGACCTGGTCGGCCACGGCACGCTGTTCTCGCTGCGGGTGCGCGGCGACTCGATGGTCGACGCGGCGATCTGCGACGGCGACGTGGTGGTGATCCGCCAGCAGCCGACCGCGTACAGCGGGGAGATCGTCGCGGCGATGATCGACGGCGAGGCGACGGTGAAGGTGTACCGGGTCAGCCGCGGGCACGTCGAGCTGGTGCCGTGCAACCCGGCGTACGACCCCATCCCCGGCGACGACGCCGTCGTGCTGGGCAAGGTGGTGGCGGTCGTACGCCGGGTGCGCTGACCAGCCGCCCAGGCGGGCGTGCTCGGCGGCGTGCTGCCACCCACCAGCCGGGAGGACCTGCGGCCGGACGCATCCATTGTGTTAACTGTCGGGATGCGGGCCTGGGAGGACGAGTACGCCGAGTTCGCCACCGCGCTGGCCCCCGCGCTGCGGCGGCAGGCGCGGGAGCGGTGCGGCGACTGGGCGGTGGCCGAGGACCTGGTCCGGCGCACCCTACTGCGGCTGTACCGGCGCTGGCCGGCGCTGGGCTTCGAGCCGCCCGAGGCGTACGCCCAGCGTTTCCTGCTGCGGGCGCTGCGCCGGCACCGTCCCGGCGAGCCGCACGAGGGGCCTGAGCCGCCGCTCGGCCTGGCCACGGCGGAGCTGGTCAGCGCCGGACGGCGGCTGCGCCGCCGCGACCTGGCGATGAGCACCCTGCTCACGGTCGCGCTCGCGGCCGGCGTCGGGTTCGCGGTGATCGTGCTGCGGCCCGATCCCGGTGGCACGCCGCCGCCCGAGGAGGTCGACTGCATGGCCGGTGTCCCCGGGCCGACCCCGCTGCCGTCGCTGACCCGCTCACCGGTGCCGCCCGCGCCCCCGCAGGCCGGCGGCCGAGCCGGGGTCGACCGGTTCGCGGTGCTGTCCGGCGCCCTGCCGCTGCCCCAGGCCGAGCCGGTCACCGCGGACAAGGCGCTGATCGAGCGCTACACCTGCCTGATGGCCGAGCTGGTCCTCACCCGGGTCAACCCGCTCGGCCTGCACCGCAACGACCTGGGCCTGGCCGACGGCGGGGACACCCGCGAACTCGCCCCGCTGCCCGACCCGGCGCTGGCCCCCGGCGCGCTGACGGTGAGCCTGCAACTGGTCAACGGCAACGGCTACGGCACGCTGACCATCTCGGTCGCGCCCACGACCTACGTGCCCGACCTCAGCCACTGCGAGCGGCTGACCTGGTGCGGGTTCAGCGCGGAGCTGGACAGCGGCGCGGTGCTGGAGCAGTACGGCGTCCGCGAGCAGCCCGAGGACCGCCGCGCCGGCTTCGCGCTGGGCCCGGACGCCCAACTGTGGACGGTGGCCGTCTTCACCGGACACTCCCTGGTCATGGTCACCATCACCAACACCCCCGACCCCTTCGCCGCCCAACCCTCCAGCCAGCGCAACCCCGCCCTGGGCATGTCCGTGACCCAGTTCACCGCCGACCCCCGCCTGGCCATCTTCGACCCCCCTGAGCCGGGTCGATCATGAACCTATGGACGTGTTCGACGGCATGTCCCTGCCATAACTTCATGATCGACTAGGTGCGGGGCGGCCAGTACGGGTCGGGGGAGTGGATGAGGGCGGCTGCGCCGATGAGGCCCGCGTCGCCGCCGAGGTGGGCGGCGCGTACCCCGATGTCGGAGAGGAAGCCGAGGCGGCCGAACCGGGCCAGGCCCTCCTTCAACGGCGGGAAGAGCAGGTCGGCGGCGTTGGCGACGCCGCCGCCGATCACCACCTGGTTCAGGTCGCACATCGCGGCGGCCGAGACTATGCCCGCGGCCAGGGCGTCCGCGGCGCGGGTGAACGCGCGCAGGGCAACCGGGTCGCCGACGCGCGCCGCGTCGGCCAGGTCGCGGGCGGTGCCGTCGCCGGCCGGTCGCCAGCCCTCGCGCAGCGCGTACCGGACCATGCTCGGGCCGCTCGCGATCGCCTCCACGCAGCCGCGCCCACCGCACGGGCAGTCGTCGCCGTCGAGGTCGACGACCATGTGGCCGACGTGCCCGGCATTGCCGGACGCACCGGTGAAGGGCCGCCCGCCGTGCACCAGGCCGCCGCCGACCCCGGTCGACACCACGAGCACCAGCAGGTCGTCATGGCCGCGCCCGGCGCCGCGCCAGTGCTCGCCGATCGCCGCGCACACCCCGTCGCCGGCCAGCCGCACCGGCACGCCGGGCACCTGCGCGGCAAGCCGGTCCACCAGCGGGAAGCCGCGCCAGGCGGTGATGTTGACCGGGCTGACCGTGGCGCCGGTCAGGTCGAACGGGCCGGCGGTGCTGGTGCCGACCCCGATGATCGGCCGGCCGGCGGTGTGGTCGAGCAGGCCGTCGAGCATCGCCGACAGGCCCGCCCACACCTGCTCGCCCGCGTCCGGGCCCGGCAGCGGCCGCGGCGTGGGGATGCGGTCGGCGGCCAGCACGGTCCCGTCGGCGTCGACGAGCCCGGCGGCCATCTTGGTGCCGCCGATGTCGACGGCGAGAGCGAGCGGTCCGGCAGCGCGGTGCGGCATGGGGGCTCCTGTGGAGGCGGGTGTTGGAAAGAGTATGACAACGTTGTCCGACCACTGCCGCCCCGCCCTCGGCAACCGGGTACCGTTCGTGCCGTGACGAGCGAGCACAGCGAACCCCCGCACCGGGCCGGCCGCCGGCCCACCATGGTCGACGTCGCCCGGCTCGCCGGGGTCAGCCTGAAGACCGTGTCGCGGGTCGTCAACGGCGAGCCGCACGTGCAGCGGGCCATGGCCGACCGGGTGCTGGCCGCCGTCGCCGAACTCGGCTTCCAGCGCAACCACATGGCCAGCGCGCTGCGCGCGGGCCGGGCCAGCGCCACCATCGGCCTGATCATCGAAGAGCTGGCCAACCCGTTCTACTCCACCATCGCCCACGTCACCGCCGAGATAGCCCGCGACCGCGACACCCTGCTGCTGTCGGCCTCGTCCGAGGAGGACCCGGTCCGCGAGGAGCAGCTGCTGCGCGATCTGTGCTCGCGCCGCGTCGACGGGCTGCTGGTCGTGCCCGCCGGCTGCGACCACTCGTTCCTCAACTCGCAGGTCGAGATGGGTATCCCGGTGGTGTTCCTGGACCGTCCGGGCACCAACATCGAGGCCGACGCGGTGCTGCTCGACAACCGCGGCGGCGCGCGCAGCGGGGTGCGCCGGCTCGTCGCCGACGGCCACCGGCGCATCGGGGTGCTGCTCGACTCCGTCGACGTGCACACCATGCGCGAACGCCTCGCCGGTGCGCAGGACGCCCTCGCCGACGCCGGGATCGGCTACGACGGCGCGCTGGTGCGCGGCGGCGTACGCGACCCGGCCACCGCCGCGGCGGCCGTCGCCGACATGCTCACCCAGCCGAACCCGCCGACTGCGTTCCTCGCCCTGAACAACCGCATCACCGTCGGCGCGGTCCAGGAGCTGTGGCGCAGGAGCAGCGACGCCGCCCTGGTCGGCTTCGACGACTTCGAGCTGTCGCACCTCATGCCGCGCCCCCTGACGGTCATCGGGTACGACACCCGCGAACTGGCCCGACGGGCAGCGCAGCTGCTGTTCGCACGGATCGACGGGGACAGGTCGCGGCCGCGTACCGTCGTGCTGCCCACGGAATTGCTGGAGCGCGGGCTCGTCCCGCTGCTGGACAAGCCCGCTTCACCGAGTGCGCGACACGCTCGCTGAGCGCGCGGCGAGCCATCTCTCGAGATCCACCGGTCGGGTTCTCGAAGGTAGCTGAGTGTCCAACAGCGTGGCGGCATTGCCTGCTGCGATCCTCGGTGCACTCCCCGATCCCGGTCGGCAGTTCCTGGACAGCACGGCCGTGGTGGTGCCAGAGGTGCGGGCTGTCAGCGCTCCGGAGGTCCGTGAACGTCGGGCAAGACATTGAAAACCTACTATGTCGATGTCACGATTGATTGTCGGCAGTGGTAACGGCGGCAGAGTCGGAGGATGACGGTGAAAGCGCCCGACGTTCCAGCATCCTGGCCTGCCCGCCGCTACGCGGGAGTTCCATCGTGGACAACAGTCCGAGGGCTCATCGGACGGCGGTGCCTCGTGGAGAGTGGTCGGCGCTGTCCGCAACTGGTGGATGTAGTCGGGCGGACGCGATGATCCCGCCGCGCGGGATGCAAGACCTCGATGCGCTGACGGCGGACCTCGCCAGGCTCGGCCTGCCGTCCGGACGCGACGTTTTGGTGCACTGTTCAATGCGCCGGATCGGCTACGTCGAGGGTGGTGCGGGCACGCTCTTCGACGCCGTTCGACAGGTGACAGGTCCTGGTGCGACGATTGTGGTACCTGCGCAAACGTCCGACAACTCCACGACGAGCCCTGCTTTTCGGGAAGCTACCCGGTCGCTCGGTCAGGCCGATCTCGATGCATTCGAGGCTCGGATGAAGGGATTCAATCCCGCCTCGACACCGTCCTACCGTATGGGCTGGTTCGCGGAGTACGTCCGCCTGCTTCCGGGATCGGTGCGTAGCGGTCACCCGCAGACATCATTTGCCGCCAACGGACCACGGGCCGCCCGACTGATGGACGGACATGACCTGCGAAGCCACCTCGGTGAGCAGTCACCGCTGGCAAAGCTGTATGAGTCGAACGCGGCCGTACTGCTACTCGGCGTGGGATTCGCGGTGTGCACTGCCCTTCACCTTGCGGAGTACCGTCTCCGCTCACCGAGGCCCGAGCGGCGTTATCGATGCTATCTGGAGGTCGACGGGCACCGTCGGCTATGCGAATTTGAAGCAGCCGACCTGGACGACAGTGTGTTTCCGCAGATCGGCAGGGCGCTGGAGGAGACGGCGCGCGTCTCCCTGGGGCGGGTCGGCGCTGCCGAGGCGAGGCTCGTCGCGGTCCGTGACGCGGTGGATTTCGCCGCGGCCTGGATGAACGACCGTGACGACACGCTGGATATGCGGCGACACGGACGGCGCACGGCGCAAGGTGACCGGAGCTGAGGAATGTGCGGCGATGTGTCGCTCGCGCACCGGCGGCACGGAGCCCACGACATCGGCGTTCTTCTGAGCCTCCGCCGGCAGATCGACTTCGCCACGACGGATGCGGGCTGACTCATGATCTACACGTGCCTTTTTTCACAGCTTGGAGATCAGACTTAAATGATGTGCGGCGGCGCTCGGCCGGCGTGCGGGAAATGTCCATGCACGGTGGACGTCCGTATCTGATCTAGCATCCAAATAGGCGGAGTGCGGTCCATATGGGGTTGCTCTTCGCGTGAGAGATGTAGTGTACTGATGGCATGCCCGACAGTACGCGGAAAGGCATCCTCTCCTGCAGTGGTTGCAACTCGCCAGACGGGTGCCGCCATGATCCTTCCAAACGGCGCGAGAACAGTCTCGATTGGTTCATCGCGGAGGCTCTGCGCGGCCATTATGTTGGGATGACGAGCACATACGCATTCCAGTCGTTCAACGCGTACAACCTGCAGATGAGCATGAACGCATCTGAATTGGGCCCAGGCCCGATGCCATTTGCTCACTTCGTGGTCAAAGTGGCGAGCAGATGCAATATAAAATGCACCTACTGCTACGTCTATGAGCAAGCCGACCGCACATGGATCACGCAACCGAGGCGAATGTCGGATGCGATCGAGCTGGCGACAATTGCCCGAATAGGTGAGTATCTTGCCGAGCTGGGAAACCAGCAGGCGCTTGTCATCCTGCATGGAGGCGAACCGCTACTCTACGGAGCCCAGCGCATCGAGAGGTTCGCCGAGAGGCTTCGCGCTGAGTGCGGTCGACGTGGGGTCGATGCCAAACTCGCCCTACAGACCAACGGAACCATGGTGGACGACGCCTGGCTCGATGTATTCGACCGCAACGGGATTCATGTCGGGCTCAGTCTGGACGGCCCACCAGACGTCCACGATGCGAAGCGACGCGACAAGGTCGGCGCAGGCACCTACGAGCGTACGGCCGAAGGGCTTCGCCGGCTGTTGTCTTCCACAGGTGACCGGGGATCGCCGCCCGCAGTCACGGCGGTCATCGATCCCGCCGCCAGGCCCCGGGACGTCGTCGAACACTTTTTGGGACTCGGCGTCGAGCACGTCGACTTCCAGCTCCCGGATGTCAACCACGATTCGTACCCGCACGCACAATGGCCCCTCGGCACCTTCGGAGCCTGGCTTATCGAGCTCTACGAGGAGCTCCGCCGGATCGACCGGCCCATGCGTGTCCGCAGTATTGAGCTGCTCGTCGGCCTGCTGCTCGGCGCACCATATGGTGGCGACATTCTCGGACCGCGGAGCTTCGGAACGCTGGTGATCGACACCGACGGCGACTACCACGCGCATGACGCGCTGAAGGCCACTTTCGATGGCGCCACCATCACCGGGGCGTCTGTGCTGAACGAGCCCATCCGATCGCTCGTTACCCATCCCATGGTGCTGGCCCACACCGACAAGGCGACAGCGGCGTCAGCGGATTGCCTTGAGTGCCCGCTCTTCTCGGTTTGCGGTGGCGGTCTTGTCGCTCATCGATACAGCGCCTCTCGCCAGTACGACAACCGCTCCGTGTACTGCACCGATCTCGCCATGTTCATCAGGCATGTCGAGGATGCCCTCACGCAGTGGCGTGGAGACCGCATAGACGCGGTTTCCGCTGGCGCGAGCGTGGCCACCCGGTGATCCTTGCGCGCCGACAACCTCAGGTGGAGGTCCTCATATGACTCTGGACATCGCAGTGCTCGCTTCTGCCGCGGCTACCACGCTGGTCACAGCGATGGCGCAAGAAGGTTGGGAGGGGGTTAAATCCGCCGTCGCCCGACTCTGGCGCCGTGACTCGGCCGAGCAGGTCACCAGAGTCGAAGCAGCATTGGAACAGTCCCGGCAAGAGCTCGTCGCCGGGTCCGAACCCGTGGAGTCGGCGCAGGCGGAGCTTGTCGCCGAATGGCAGTCGAAGCTTCGCGGATTGCTGGCCGCGCATCCCGGACTTGCTGATGAGCTGGCCGAAGTGTTCAAACTCGATCGCCAGCTCATAAGCGAGGTTCGATTCGGCAATGTGAGCCACCACGGCTTCGGCGACATCAACCAGGCGGGACGGGACATCACCGTCAATCGCAGCCCTCGGCGGCTAGATGACTGAGGACCGGGTACCGGAGTCGGCCCCAAACGTTATAAAGGTAACTTTTGAGTCCTCGCGGCACGACGGGAAGGGGGACGTCAATCAGGCGGGACGTGATCTCGTTCAGAACATCTACACCAGAGCCGGCGAGTCGCTTCCGGTGCCACGACAGCTTCCGTCCGGCGCCGGTGACTTCGTCGATCGCGAGGAGCATCTCGCGCGACTCAACTTTCTGCTCTCCTCGGATCGCCGTGGCGGGACGAGGGCTGTGGCGGTGGTCGGCACTGCCGGCGTCGGCAAGACTGCCCTCGCACTGCAGTGGGCGAACGGGACACGTGATGGGTATGCCGACGGTGACCTCTATGTCAATCTGCGCGGCTACGATTCAGAGGGTCCAGCTGACCCGTCGGATGTGCTCGACGGCTTCCTGCGTGCATTCGACATCCCGCCAGACAAGGTGCCTGCGGGGCCTGACGCGCGCGCGGGGCTGTATCGGGCGGTGCTCGCTACCCGACGCGTGCTCATCGTGCTCGACAATGCGGCGACGGCTGGTCAGGTCCGGCCGCTGCTGCCCGGCTCGGGCTCGTGTGCGGTCCTGATCACGAGCCGCAGCCGGCTTGCTGGGCTCTCGATACGAGACGGGGTGGCCAGCGTGGATCTTGAACTGCTACCAGCAGACGAGGCGGTGCTGCTGCTCACGAAGTTGATCGGTCGGCAGGCCGAAACCGAGGTGGACGAAACGGCGGAGCTCGCGAGGCTGTGTGCCTACCTGCCGCTCGCACTTCGCATCGTAGCGGAGCGAGCGCGGTCACGACCATACACTCGGATCCGTGACGTCGTCGCAGAGTTGCGTGCGAGTAGCGATCGACTCGATCTGTTGGCGGTTGAGGACGACGAGCTGACGTCGGTCCGTGCCGTGTTTTCGTGGTCCTATGACAACCTGCCGCCCGCTGTGGCGAGGATGTTTCGGATGCTTGGTCTACACCTCGGCCCCGATGTGTCCGCGTCGGCCGCTGCGGCACTGGCGGACACCACCGTCACCGACGCGCGACAACGGCTTGATGCCCTCTTCGGTGTCCACCTTGTGGATTCCGTGGAGAGAGACCGGTACCAACTACACGACTTGTTGAAGGTCTACGCCGCGGAACTGGCTCAACGCGACTGCTCTGCCGACGAGGTCGCTGCGGCGCAGCGTCGGGAACTCACCTGGTACCTGCACGCGGCAAGCCACGCCGACCTGCTGCTCAACCCGGGTCGCCGGCGGGTCGTCCCCGACGTTCTCGAAGGCCCGTGGAGCCCGAGCCCGTTCGCTAACCGAGACGATGCCCTGCAATGGTGTGAGGCTGAGCGGCTCAATTGCGTTGCGATGGTGCGCCACGCGGCAGCGATCGGCTTCCACGACATCGCGTGGAAGCTTCCCCTCTTGTTCAACACGTTCTTTTACGTTCGCTGGTACGTCGCGAACTGGATAGAAACAGCGACCATCGGCGTCGCATCTGCGCGCGTCCTTCAAGACCCGTTCGCAGAGGCGTGGAGCTTGATAGGCCTTGGCGGTGCCCGCGAGATCGCCCTGGACTGGGCGCAGGCGCTTCAGTGCTACGAGGAGGCACTGGGGCTCTGGCGCACCTGTGGTGACCAGAGGGGTGAGATGCTTGCCTTGCACAATTTGGGCAACGCGTATCGCGAAGTCGGAAGACTTGTCGAGTCGCTGGCCTTCGAGGCGGCCGGTCTGGCTATTGCGGAGCATGTCGGGGACGACAAGATCGCCGGAGCATCGTTGCAAGGGCAGGGAAAGACCTACCGCGCGATGTCGAAGGTCGACGAGGCGATACTGTGTTTTCAGCGTGCACTCGTATTGCACCGTCAGGTCGGGGATCAGCACACCGAGGGGCAGACCCTCTGCTTTCTGGCAGATGTCTACCGTCAGGTCGGGCGCGACTCGGAGGCTGTGGTCACCTACCAGGTTGCGTTGGGTGTCCAGCAGGCGATCGGTGACCAGCGCGGCCAAGCCGACACGCTGATGGGTCTTGGAGCGGCTGAGTTGAACTCTGGTCATCGGGCCGAGGCGGGTGCCGCTTGGCGGTCGGCACGGGACATCTTCGTGGTGATCAATGAGGTTGTCTTGCGTGACCGTGCTGAAAGCACCCTGCGCGACGCCGGGTTGGCGTGAACGGCGGCGCGCAATTTCAGAGACGATCATCGTCGCATGAACAGATCCGTCGTGCCATCGACGCCCGTGGTGGACGCCGAGCCTGCTGACACTGCACTGCCATCCGGCCTGATCGATCAGATCGCCTCCGGCTTCGGCGACGACGCTGCCATGGGCCACCTGGCTGACGCCCAGCTGCTGATCACACTCAACCTGCTGTCGCGGGTGAGGGAACGGGCCGTTGGCCGTCACGCGTTCGCCACGGACGGCTGGGTGATGCTGGAGCGGCTCGACGGCGAGGCTCTCGCCGCCGTAGGCGAGGTGCTCGCCCATCCGTACGTGCGCGCTTGGGCAATGCGCTGCCTGCAGCCGGGCGATGACTGCCGTGACCACGTCGGCTATGTGAACTCGCTGGCGGCCGCCGCGGCGCTGCGCGCTGACCGGGCCGTTGACCTGCGCGTGCCGATCGTCGGCGACCGCGTTCACCTGCCGACGGTCGGCACCGTGTACCTACCCGGGGCGAACGCGAGTGTGGCGGAACTCTGGTCGGTCGGCCGCGGGTTCACGCTTCGGGTGGGGGCGACGCTGGTAACCGTCGACGGGCTCGACGCACCCGCCGGTGAGTCGTGGCAGCCTGCCCGCCGGATCGAGTGCGACGGGCTTTCGCTGCTGATCGAGGACGGTGACCCTTACCGCGACTGCCATCAGTGGGCGCCGAGCGGCCGCGCCTCATCCACCGACGGGGCCCGCTGGCAGGAGCACGTGGCGGCGGCGTGGCGGCTCATCCGCGGCGACGCGGCCGACTATGTGCCCGGACTGCTCGCCGGGTTGCGCACCGTGGCACCGCTGGCGGCCGACCCAGGCGGACTGATGAGGGCATCGACGTCGCGCGACGCCTTCGGATCGGTGGCATCGGTGCTCGCCGAGCCGGCGGCGCTGGCGGTGATCCTCGTCCATGAGTTCCAGCACGGCAAGCTGGGCGCGCTGCTCGACCTGTGCCAGTTGCTCGATCCGAGCAGCACGGAGATGTTCATGGTCCCCTGGCGGACTGATCCGCGGCCCCACGAAGGTGTCTTGCAGGGCACGTACGCGCACGTGGCGGTGGCCGACATGTGGCGCCGACGTGCGGACCAATCGGGTCCACAACAGATGACCGCACGGAAGCATTACCGTCAGTACCGGGACTGGAGCGAGGTAGGGCTCGACGTCCTGCTCCGGCACCCCGACGTGCTCACCGTCTCCGGCCGGCGTTTCGTGCAGGTGATGGCGGCTGGGGTGGCGGGGTGGGCGGCCTGAGCGCGCGGCCGTCGCGCTCTGCGGCTTCGCCCTCGGGGAATGGCACGCGACAATCAGTTCCACCTACCGGCTCATGGGCGACTTCCGCGCCGCCCGTGAGCGCGACGAGCGGGTGTACCGGTTCAGCCGGATCGTGCGCGGGGAGAGCCACTTCAACACCCTCAACACGCTCGGCAACATCGCCTGCGACGTGCGGGACGCGGGCGACTACGAGCGCTCGGTGGCGATGCTGCGCACGGTGCACGAGTCGTACGTCGCCGTACACGGCTAGGAGGCCAAGGGGGTCCTGATCGCACAGTCGAACCTGGCGATCTCGCTGCGCAGCGCCGGACACACGACGAGGCGCTGGAGCTGCACGAGCGGGCGTACGAACGCCTCAACGAGCGGGTCGGCCCGGAGAACCCGGACACGCTCACCTGCCGGCTCAGCCTCGCGCTGAGCCTGCTGGTGTAGGAGGAGAACGCCCGCGCCGAGCGGGAGCTGGAGGCGCTCACCGAGAAGAACCGGGAGAACCTGGCCCCCGCTGATACATGGAGGTCAAAGTAATGTTGAGCAACGCGATGTTCACTCTCCGCGTTCATTTGGTGAGCTGTCAGGTGTTCTCGTTCCGTTCGACCGCACCTGGAAGGGCGCCTTCGACCCGACCTGGCGGGTGAAGGCGCCCTTCGTGCGTCAGGCGGCGGCGGTGCGGAAGACGGGGAAGTAGCCGCCGGAGTGTCCGGTGGCCATGGGGTGGTACGAGATGCCGAGGCTGGCGAAGTTGAGGGCGTGCAGCCACTTGTCGCCGCTGCAGAGCTGGTGGCCGACGAAGATGGAGCGCACGTCGGCGAAGGTGAACCCGTGCCGTCCGGCGGCGGTGCGGGTGAGGTCGTCGACGAGGTTGATGCCTTCGTTGATCTTCGCGTGGGACGTGGCGCTGAGCCCGACGCACACGGTGCCGAGCTGGTAGAAGACCGGATAGCCGAGCACCACCACGCGGGCGTTGGGGGCGCGGGAGCGGATCGCGTTGTACGCGTTGTCGAGCAGCCCGGGCAGGGACGCGCGGGCCTTGTCCTCGGCGGTCTGCACGGCGGCGACGCACTGGGTGGTGCCCTGGAGGGCGCAGGTCGACATGATGTTGGCGAAGCCGACGTCGTTGCCGCCGACGGTGATGCTGACCAGCGTGGTGGAGCTGCTGAGGGCGGACAGCTGCGAGCTGGTGACGCTGGTGGTGGTCGCGCCGGAGCAGGCGACGAAGGCGTACGAGGCGGGGGCGTTGGCGGCGGCCCACAGGGCGGGATAGGCCTTGGTGCTGCGCTGGCACGCGCCGCTCTCGGAGGTGTAGCTGCCGGCGCCGACGCCGGAGGAGTAGGAGTCGCCGAGGGCGACGTAGCGGACGGTGGAAGCAGCCTGGGCGGGGGTGGCTGCCAGGGTGACCAGCACGGTGAAGGCGGTGGCGAGGCTCGCCGTGAAGGTCAGCAGGCGCGATCGGGTCAAGTCGTCCTCCGGGTCAGGGGTCGATCGATCGCATATAGATATCAGTTGAAACCCCGGTTGTGAAGATCTCAATTCGCAAGTGTTGCAAGATGTTTCGAGGGTCTGGCGCGACCGCATGCGGATGGCTACATTGGATCCGTTTGCCCAGCCAGCGTGCATGGTTGCCGGGCTCGCCACTGGCGTGGCGGGGAACCGCCATGTCAGCACATCCCGCCCCAGAAGCGGCACGGTGAGCGCCACCGGCGGTCAACTTCTTGCAGAGCGCGACGAGTAGCGACCGGCGGCCTCGACAGGCGTCGTTAACGTGGCCGGATGAGTAACGGGGCAGTCGTCAGCCCCGGCCAGAACGCGCTGGTGGCCGTGGGCATGCTGGGGATGGCGCTGTGCGGGGGCGGCAACGTCGTCGCCGCGGTGCGGCGGGAGGAGGCCGTCTCGGCGGCGGGTCTGCTGGTGGCGGGGCTCGGCCTGGCACTGTGGTGCGCGCTCTGGCTCACCCTGGCCGTGCGAGCCGCATCGCAGGGCGTGTACTCCCGTGAGGAACACCTGCTGGTACGCGGCCTGCTGTGCACCCGGCGCATTCCCTGGCAGAGCCTGCGCGCCGTGCGTGTCTGCGAAGGCTCCCATGGCGCAGGCGGGCGCTACTACGCGCCCGCGCTCGATTACGTGGTCACTCCGGCGCGGACCGGCCGCGATGGATCGTTCGAGCTGCCGGCGCAGGCCGGGTCACCTCGTGCCGTGGAGTACCGGACGGTCAATCTCCGCTGGCTGGCGACCACGACGGAGCGGCGCGTGCAACGCCACGCCGACCGGATCTACGAGCTGGCGGTCGCTGCCGGCGCCGAACTGGGCGGCTGACGTGCCCGGGTGCGGCCCCGCCGCCGACGGCGAAGGCCGGGCGGGGGTCTGTCGGCACCGTCCGCGCCGGACGGATGGTTACGCTGGCCGCCATGCAGATCATCGAAGGGGCGGGACGGTGGACGCCACCGCCGGCCGGCACGGCCAACGACTGGGTGGAGCACCTGAAGGTGCCGGACCTGTCCGTGGGCACCTACTGCATCCCGGCGGGCGGGGTCGACGACCAGAGCCCGCACACCGAGGACGAGGTCTACGTGGTCACCGCGGGCCGGGCCCGGATCGTGACGCCCGGTGGTGCGGCCGAGGTCGGCCCGGGCGCGGTCGTCTTCGTCCCGGCCGGGGAGGAGCACCGGTTCGTCGACGTCACCGAGGACCTGGCACTGCTGGTGTTCTTCGGGCCCGCCTACGGCTCGCGCGGTGGCGCCTGAGTGCAGCGCCGACGCGTCGCCTCGGGAGCGGGACCGTGCCCGTGCCCGTGCCGGGGTGACGGCACGGGCACGTCGCCGGTCAGGACAGGCCGATCTCGCTCTCGGTCACGGGCGGGCCGGGCTGCACGGGCACCTGGGGCCCGGCGGCCAGCGCCGCGGCCAGCTCGTCGACCTGCCGCCACACCGCCGGGTCGTCCCAGTAGCCGGTGTGCCGCCGGGCCAGCGGCAGCGGCTGGCCGTAGATGTACCAGCAGGTCTCCGGGTCGGGCAGCAGCACGTCCACGGGCGACTCCGGCTCGGCGGCCAGCGCCGCGCCGCCGATGTAGTCGGTGTCGTAGTGGAAGTTGCGCCACGCGTGCAGCCGCGGCTCCAGCGAGCGCAGCACTTTGTCGGTGAAGTAGGCCGGGAACGCCCACCCGTACAGCGTGCGCAGCGGCGAGCCGAAGGTGACCAGGGCGTACCGGCCGTCGGCGGGCAGGTTGTCCCGCTGCAGCAGGGCGGCCGCGGCGATGACGCTGCCCTGGCTGTGCGCCGCTACGACGACCTTGCCGCCGCTGCTGTGCAGCCGCCACAGCCGCCGCTGCACCTCGGGCACCGCCCGCTCGGCGTAGGACGGCGGCGCGAGCGGGTGGAACGCCCGCGGCCAGAACGTGCACACGTCCCAGATCACGCCGATGCGGCGGCGGCTGGCCAGGTTGGTCCAGCCGCGCCGCAGCAGCAGCACCACCAGGATCGGCAGCGCCGCGGTGAGGTAGCTGCCCGCGGTGACCGTCCACGCCGTGCCCCAGGGCAGCTGGTGGAACACCCAGTAGCGGATCTGGATCGCGATCAGCAGGACCACACCGGCCACCGCCATCGAGGTCAGCAGGCGATCGATGTGGCGCGGCATCTGCGCGACCACCCGGGCCCGCACCACGCCGGCGATCCAGCGCCGCTGCGCGGCCGCGTTGTCGTACCAGTGCGGCTCGCCGTCGGGCTGGGGGTAGCGGTCGACGGCGTAGAACCTCTCGGCCTGCGCGCGGGCCTTGCGGCTCGCACCGGCGCGCCAGTACGCGATCAGCTCGAAGACGCCGAACAGCAGGATCAGAGCCAGCGGGACCAGGGTCAGGTACTGGTGCAGCGTGGTGATGATCGGGTAGACGTACAGCTCGCCGGGCGCGGCCGGCACAACCGGCACCAGCGACAGCGAGTTCACCTCGCCGAACAGGTCGGTGATGCGCAGCATCGCACCCAGCATCACCGCGTTGAGCAGCGCGATGCTGACCGCGAGCACCACGAACGGGCCGAAGATGAAGAAGATGCCCCGCTTCCAGCCGCCGAGCAGTGTGGAGACCAGCGTCAGTCCCAGCGCGCCGAAGATGCCGCCGAAGGCGATGTTGATGGTGTACCGCATGTTCGGCAGGTAGCCCCACGGGTGCCCCAGCTCGGGCTGGGCCAGCAGGAACACGGCCGCGGCGGCCAGCGCGGCGACGGCCAGGGCGATCAGCAGCCCGGCCGCCCACCGGCGGCAGGCGTCCAGCGCGGTCACGATCAGCGCGCCGAGCACCGCCGCGCCGCCGAGGCCGAGCGCGGCGAGCAGCGCCCAGCGGGCGGCCGGGCCGGGCAGGTCGCTGCCGGACACCATGCCGTGGCCCGTGTAGGCCAGGGCCAGGGCGATGAAGGCCAGCGCCGCGGCGACGTGCGCGCAGCCCAGGTCGAAGGCGCTGCGGCGGCCGTCCCAGAAGGTGCGGTCGGCCAGCGTCAGCTTGGGCTGGGCGGCGCTGGTCGCGGCGCGCGGCGGCTTGTCGCCCACCTGGTACGGCGGGTCGACCTCCTCGTACCGGTTGATGCTGCGCAGGGTCAGCACCGCCAGGAAGGCCACGAACAGCACCGGCACCAGCGCGCCGATCAGCAGCCGCCGCCCGGCGTGCTCGGCCAGCAGCGGGCCGCGCAGCCAGCTCAGCAGCCAGTTGTCACCGGCGCAGTCGTCACGCCCGCCGCACTGGTAGGCCAGCAGCTCCATGGTGCCCATCGCCATGACCAGCACCACGTTCACGGTGATGCCCAGCGCGGTCCAGCGCACGAAGGTGCGGTGCAGGCGGAACCGCCAGCCGGAGCCGTGGGTCTTCGGCGTGCACATCCACCCGGCCAGGTTGGCCATCGCGAACGGCAGCAGCAGCAGCCACAGCACGCGCGAGCCGCTGCGGGAGGTGAGGCCGCCCCACGAGTACGCCTCGACGTGGCGGGCGGGCAGGTCGGCGGTGCGGTAGAAGCCGGCGATGCGGTCGCCGGAGACCTGCTGCGGGGCGAGGTCGCCGAGCAGGTCCTCCGCGGTGGTGCCGCCGACGCCGTGCAGGCGCAGCTCGGTCACCCCGGACAGGTCGACAGGAGGAGGGATCAGGCCGGACGGGCGGTCCACCGGCGCGGAGTCGTAGCGGGGCACGGGCATGGGGACACCCTGTTGCCGGGCAACGGGTCTGGCAACCGTCCGAATCGGCATACCGGGGGTCGCGAGCGCGACAGGACGGCGACCGATCACCCGATGGGGGAGGATGGCGGCATGGCGCGCGCTGTGATGATCGACTGTGATCCGGGTATCGACGACATGATGGCGCTGCTCACCATCTGCGCCAGCCCCGAACTCGACCTGCGCGGCGTCACCACCGTCGGCGGCAACGTCGGCATCGAGCTGACCACCCGCAACGCCAGATCCGTGCTCGCCCTGGCCGGGCGCGGCGACGTCCCGGTCGCCGCGGGCGCGGCCCGCTCGCTGGTACGCGTACCCGTCACCGAGAAGAAGGGCGCCCACGGCGACGACGGGCTCGGCGGCATCACCCTGCCCGAGGCGCCCGGCGCGCCCGACCCCCGGCCCGCGGCCGAGTTCCTCGCCGCGACGGTGGCCGCCTCCGCCGAGCCGGTCACCCTGTTCGCGGTCGGGCCGCTCACCGACGTGGCCCTGTTCTACGCGATGTATCCGCAGGTCGCGGCCAGGCTCGAACGGCTCGTGGTGATGGGCGGGTCGATCGGCGAGGGCAACATGACCCCGGCGGCGGAGTTCAACGTGTGGTTCGACCCGGAGGCCGCGCACCGGGTGCTGACCGACCCGGGCGTGCCCGTGCCGACCACCCTGGTGCCGCTCGACGTCACCCGCCGCACCGGCCTCGGCGACGCCGATCTCGCCGCGCTCGCCGGGTCCGGCCGGATCGGCGGGCTGACCGCGCGGGCGCTGGGCGGCTACCGCCACGGCCTCGGCGCGGTCACCCCCGTGCACGACGCGGTCGCGGTGCTGGCCCTGCTGCACCCGGAGCTGATGACCACGCGGCCCGCCCGGATTCAGGTCGACGCGGGCGACGGCCCCAGCCGCGGCAACACGGTGATCGACCTGCACCCCGGCACCGGACCGACCGTCGACGTGGTCGTCGACGCCGACCACCGCGCCGTGGTCGACGCCCTGCTCGATCGGGTGACCAGCCTCGACCGGCGGGTTTAGGGACGGCTCCGGCGAGGTAGCCGTCAGTCATGGACGAGGACCGCACCACCTCACGAGCCGAGAAGCTGCTGCCCGAGGAGCTGGCCGTCGGCAGCGACGATCCCCAGGCCCAGGCGGAGGCGATCCTGGCCGAGTCGGACATCCGCACCCTGCGCGCGGCGCACGGCCCCGACCTCTACACGGAACGCCGCACCTCGCAGGAGGCCGCGGAGTAGCACCCGCTGCCGCGTCAGGTCTCCGTCGCGAACTCGGCACGCACGCCGAGGAGGCGGACCGGGCGGTCGGTGGGGAAGGCGGCGAGGGCGGCCAGGGCGGCCCGTTCGACGGCCGCCGGATCCGTGGTGGGCGCGTCCAGAGTGTGGCCGTGGGTGCGGGTGATGAACGGGGCGTAGCGCACCTTCACCACCACCCGCCCCACCCGGCGTTCCTGCGCCGCCACCGCGTCGGCGACCCGTGCGGCCAGCACCAGCACCTCCTGGCGCACCTCGGCCCAGTCGTCGAGGTCGGCCTGGAACGTCGTCTCCTTGCTCAGCGACCGCGCGACGTACGGCGCTCCCGTGACCGGCGTGTCGTCCTCGCCGTGCGCGAGCCGCACCAGCCACGGGCCGGTGGCCGGGCCGAGCCCGGCGGCCAGTTCCTGCGGGTCGGCGGCGGCCAGCTCGGCGACGGTGTGCAGGCCCCGCGCGGCCAGCCGTTTCGCGGTCTTCGCGCCGACGCCCCACAGCGCGTCGGTGGGCCGGGCGTCCATCACCTCGCCCCAGTTCGCCCGGGTCAGCCGGAACACCCCGGCGGGCTTGCCGAACCCGGTGGCGAGCTTGGCGCGTAGCCGGTTGTCGCCGATGCCGACGGTGCAGTCGAGGCCGGTCGCGTCCCGGACCCGCCGCTGGACGTCGCGGGCGGCGGCCTCCGGGTCGCCGGTGTCCAGGGCGAGGAACGCCTCGTCCCAGCCGAGCACCTCCACCACCGCCCCGTTGTCCCGCAACGCCGCCATGACCAGCGCCGACGCCTGCTCGTACGCGGCGGAGTCGACGGGCAGGAACACCGCGTCCGGGCACTTGCGGGCGGCGACGCGCAACGGCTGCCCCGAGTGCACGCCGAACTCCCGGGCCTCGTACGAGGCGGTGCTGACCACGCCGCGCTTGGTCGGGTCGCCGTCGCCCCCCACGACCACCGGCCGCCCGCGCAGCTCCGGCCGGCGCAGCACCTCGACCGCGGCCACGAACTGGTCCAGGTCCACGTGCAGCACCCAGCCGCTCACCGCCCCATCGTCGCCCGGCCGGGGTGCCGAGCGCGGCGAACCGGCTGATTTCGGTGCAGGCAGGACCCTCGGCACGATCCTGGCCGCCAACCTGGCCCGGCGTCAACGACGCAGCGTCGTCGCGGCGAGGAAGGTGACGGCCGCGGCGATGTCGAGCACGGCGCGGTGGTCGAGCAGTTCGACCGCGCCCGCGCCGACGGCGATGGTCAGCGCCGTCGGCGCGAACACGGCGGTGCCGGCCGTGGCGGCGACCCGGCCGATCAGCTCCGCGGGCGTGTGCCGCTGCACGGCCGTCATCGCGGCGACGACCGTCCACGGCAGACCCACCCCGAGCAGCACCCGGCCCAGGGCGACGACCGGTGTCGACGGCACGCACTGCAGCACCAGGCCCAGGGCGGACAGTGCGGCGCCCCACCAGGCCGCGGCGGGCTCGCCGCGGCGGTCCAGCAGCCGCCCGCACAGCAGCCCGCCCGCGACCGACCCGGCGCCCTGCGCGGCGGCCAGCACTCCGGCGAACTCGGGCGCCCGCCCCAGGTCGTCGAGGATGACCAGGTAGGCCGCCGCGTTGGACAGCCCCGACATCGCCACCGCCGCCGAACCGGTCGCCACCAGCGCCCGCAGTTCCGGATGCCGCCACAGGAAGCCCATGCCCTCGCGGGTGTGCCGCAGCAGCGAGCCCGTGCCGGGCCTGGTCGCGGGCAGCGTGCCGGGCCGGATGGCGGCGTAGCAGGCGGCGGCCAGGCCCAGCGTCAGCGCGGCGAGCACGGCCACCGACGGGCCGCCGTGCAGCGTGAACAGCGCCGCGCCGGCCAGCGGTGCGACCAGTTTCAGGCCCTCCTGCACGCTCATCCGCAGGCTGTTCACCCCGCCGAGCCGGTCGGCGGGCACGGCCGCCTGGAGGATCACGGCCTCGCCCGCGTCGAGCAGCACGAAGCTGACGCCGTACCCGAGCATCACGGCGAAGATCAGCCAGGTCTGGGCGGGTCCGCGTACGGCGAGCAGGGTCAGCAGGAGGGCGGCCATGGCGATGCTGGTCGTCACCAGCAGCCGCTGCCGGGGCAGCCGGTCGACCAGGGCGCCCAGCACCGGACCGGCCAGGGACGGCAGGTAGACGCACAGGCCGCACAGCGCGGCGAGGCCCGCCGATCCGGTCAGCGTGAGCACCCACACCGACGCGGCCAGCGACATGGCCGTGCTGCCGAATCCCGAAGCGAGGGTGACCCCGAGAAAAAGCCTGGCGTTCCGGTCGCCGAGCACCGCCGTCGGTCCGCCGCCCATGAGTTCCTCCCCATAGTTGAGTCTGAGCGGCTCATCATGGGCGGCCCGCGATGGGCTGTCAATGTGGACGTCAGCGGGCGCGGTTCCCGGCTGCGGCACCCGGCGTGGCCTCGCGGTAGGCCCGGCGCAGCTCGGTCACGGCCACCCGCAGCAGCACCGGACGACCGTCCAGGTCGACCGTGGCCAGATCCTCCACAGCGTGCTCGACCAGCGAATACAGGGCCCCGGCCGGGGCGTCGGCGGCCTCGGTGAGACCCGTCCGAGCCAGCGCGGCGCGCGGTCGCGTGCCGTCCCAGGACGGGTCTGCGGCCATCTGCTCCGCCGCGGAACGGGCCGCGGCGCGCAGTGCGGCGACCGGCTCGGTGTCAACGCAGTGTTGACAATCGTGATGGTCCGTGGCGGCGGCCTGCTCGGCGAGCCGGGCCGCACGCTGCTCGGCGGCCTGGCGGGAACGCAGGCCGAGCGCCGCCGCGACCCGCCCCCAGCTCACGCCTTTGCGGCGGGCGGCGGCCAGCAGGTCGCGCTCCGCGTCGTCGATCGCGGCGCGCAGGTCGCGCAGCTCCGCCAGCGCGCCGACGATCTCCTGCGCGTCGCCGCGCACGGCCGCCAGCACGCGCCGGTGCTGGTCCAGGCCGACCGTGCCGGCGTGACGGCGATGCGGGTCTCCGCTCGGAGCCGGCCTGCCGCGACGGAGCCGGTCCAGGTCGCCGACGGACGGAGGCGAGCCGGAACGGTGCGGGCCGAGGTCGTCGGTGGAGGAGGGGGTCACGGCGCCATGGTCGCGGGTTGACCAGGGTGGTGTCAACGCCGTGTTGACACGTCAGCGGCCGAGCAGCTCCACCTCTTCGGTCAGCAGTCGCGCCAGGCCGGTCTGCCGCCACCGGTCGGTGATGCCGCGGCTGGGCACCTCCACCGTCATGAGCAGGTAGAGGTAGAGGCGGTACAGCGCGAGCCGGCGCCGGGCCGCGGCGTCGAAGACCACCGGCGCGCCGGTCGCGGCGGCGTAGCCGCGCACGAACGGATGGGCCGGCTCGTCCTCGACCCGGCGCAGCAGCAGCGGCGACACGAAGTCGACGAGCGGGTCGCCGTACAGGTAGCGCTCGCCGTCGACCAGGCCGGTGAGCCGGCCGTCCGCGGCGAGCACGTTGCCGTCCCACAGGTCGAAGTGGACCAGGGCGGGCCGCTCGACCTCGGCCAGCTCGGGACTGTCCGCGACCACGCGGCGGATCACGTCGGCGGGCGCGGGCAGGGCCACCTGCCAGGCGGCCGCGTCGGCGAGCATCGCCTCGACCATCGCGGTGAACGCCGTGTGCCAGGTGGCCGCCTGCGGCCGCGGGCCGGGGTAACCGAAGTGGTCGCCGGTGACCGTGTGCACGCGGGCCACGGCCGCGCCGAGCTGTGCGCGTACCGCGTCGTGGTCGCCGTCGCGGTCGGCGCTGAGCGGCACACCGGGCAGGAGCGTGGTGAACAGCCAGCCGTCGCCGTGGTGCAGCACGCGCGGGGTGGGCACGTCGGGCACCTGGCCGGCGACCAGCCGGAAGTACGCCGCCTCGCAGGCGATCATGCCTTGCTCGTAGGTGAGCAGCGGGACCTCGGGGGACGGGCCGACCTTGAGCACGACCTCGCGACCGTCGGACAGGCGTACCCGCCACACCGCCGCGAACCCGCCGCCGGACAGCTCCGCGCAACCCGCGACGGTCAGGTCGGGCCCGAAGGCCGCCCGCACCTTGGCGATGACGTCGTCAGGGGTTAGTTCGGGCTGCGTGGGGCTGCGCACCCGCGAGATTGTGCCACGGGGCCGAGCATCGGGGTGTGCCGTGGAACGTCGAGCCGACCAGCGCGTTGCGCAACACGCGTGCCGAGCCGGGTGCGCCGTCCGGAGTGACTGCCGACGGCGGAGGGGCAGCCGGCGCAGTCGGCTCGACGTCCACAAAGTCCAGTGAAGCACGCAATATGCGAGATCGCGCATGCATCCGCGTGGATGTTATATGAACGTTGTGTTATGGGTCGATGGCAGAAGGTAATCGCATCAGCGGTGGCGGACCCAGACGTTGGGTTCGGTGTAGACGGCGGAGCCCGCCGCGCGGTCGACGCGCAGGGTGCTCAGCCCGTCGGGGATGACGTAGTCGCCCGAGTCGGGCAGGGGCATGCCGGTCCAGCTCTCCCACTCGGCGACCGAACCGGCGATGACCTGCGAGCGCGGCGCGGCGGCGAGCACCCGCGCGCCCATCCGGACGTGCGTGCGCAGCCACGGGTCCTGCGGCAGCCCGTCCGGCCGGGTCCACGTCTGGTAGCGCTCGATCGGGGCGAGCGGGTAGCGGGACTTGTGCGTGGGACGGACCGGGCAGATCACTCGGGTGCGGCCGAGCCGCGCGGCGTCCTCGCACAGCGCGGTGAGCAGCTTCGCCGCCAGCCCGGTGCCCTGCCGGTCGGGGTGCACCTGGGCGGCGAGCACGGCATGCGTGTCCGGCGTCCGCCCGGCGTCGTACGCCGCCAGGGCGCGGGCGAGGCTGTCGTTGTACCCGGCGGGCAGGTCGTCGACCTCGCCGTTCCAGCACAGCGGCACGGCCCAGCCCGCGGCCACCGGCTCGTCACCGTCCAGCAGCACCAGCTCCAGGTCGGCGAACAGCTCGCGGACGCGTCCGATGTGCAGCTTGGTCTCCTGGTCGTGGAAGATGAACTCCGGCCAGCCGCCCGCGAACAGCCGTTCGAGCTGCTCCTGCGGGCGGGGACGGGCGTGCATGGGCTCCGCGGTGAAATTCACCGGGCGAGGCTAGACGCCGGCGGGCGCGGTGTCGAGCACGGGGTGGCGCAGGCCGGGGTGGCTCTTGGGCAGCGACCGGCGCATCACGTACCAGCTGACGGCCAGGCATGCCGCGACCACCGGCCAGGTCAATGCGATCGTGCTGACCACCAGTGCCTCGGTCTGGCCCGCCCAGAACAGTGGCAGCCACACCGCGAGCCGCACGACGTACTGCATCACCCACACCCAGCTCGCCCGGCTGTACGCATGCAGCAGCGCCGGGTCGCGCCGCCAGGAGCCGCGCTGGCCGAGCACGGCGCCGACGACCACGCCGAGCAGCGGCCACCGCAGCATGATGCTGACCGCCCAGGCCAGCGCGCTGGCGGCGTTGGTGGCGATGCGGATGAAGAAGAAGTCCTCCGGGCGGTTGGTGCGCAGCGCGATCAGCGCGGCGACGACGACGCCGAGCAGGCCGACCAGCACCGCGCTGAGCTTGTCGCCGCGCAGCACTCGCCACACCCCGATGGCCACGGTGACCGCGATCGCCGCGCCCACCCCCCACTCGATCGAGCGGTCGCCGGCCACGAAGGCGATGCCGAAGGCCAGCGGGCCGAGCGTGGCGTCCAGCGCGGCGCGGCGTCCGCCGAGCAGTTCGGCGAAGCTCTCACCGGCGGGGTCGGGCCGGGTGGCGGTCACGTGTGCTCCAGCGGTCGTCGGGTTAGGTGAGCCTAGCCTGTTCTGTATCGGGCGGGAAGCGGCCGCGTCCTGCGCTGGGACATTCCGCCCCGACCTGGTAGGAAGATCCTTATGCGTACGCCCGCCACTGACGAGGTTATCGACCTCTGCCGCGACCTGATCCGCATCGACACCACCAACACGGGTGATCTGGCCACCAGCGCCGGGGAGCGGGGCGCCGCCGAGTACGTCGCGACCAAGCTCAGCGAGGTCGGCCTCGACCCGCAGCTGCTGGAGAGCCGGCCGGGCCGGGCCAGCGTGGTCACCCGCATCCCGGGCGCGGACTCCTCGCGCGGGGCGCTGCTGGTGCACGGGCACCTGGACGTGGTGCCGGCCGACGCGAGCGAGTGGTCGGTGCACCCGTTCTCCGGGGAGATCAAGGACGATGGTTCCAGTGGGCCCAGTATCTGGGGCCGCGGCGCGGTCGACATGAAGGACTTCGACGCCATGTCGCTGGCCGTGGTGCGTGACTGGCAGCGCACCGGCTACGTGCCGCCGCGCGACATCGTGCTCGCCTACACCGCCGACGAGGAGGCCGGCAGCGACTACGGCGCGGCGTTCCTCGTCGACGAGCACCGGGACCTGTTCGAGGGCTGCACCGAGGCGATCGGCGAGGTCGGCGGCTTCTCCTACACGGTCAGCAACGACCTGCGCCTTTACATGATCCAGACGGCCGAGAAGGGCATCGACTGGCTGCGCGTGCACGCCACCGGCCGCCCGGGCCACGGCTCCTTCGTGCACGACGACAACGCCGTGACGGCGCTGTCCGAGGCCGTCGCCCGGGTCGGCCGCCACCGCTTCCCGGTCGTGGTGACCCCGACCGTGCGGGCCTTCCTGGAGGAGGTCGGCGAGGCGCTGCAGATCGAGATCGACCCGGAGGACCCCGAGGCGGCCATCGCCAAGCTCGGCCCGATCGCCACCATGATCGGCGCGACGATCCGCAACACCGCCAACCCGACCCGCCTGAACGCCGGATACAAGGACAACGTCATCCCGGGCCGGGCAAGCGCCACGATCGACTGCCGGACCCTGCCGGGGCAGTTCGAGCTGTTCCGCGAGCAGCTGGTGGAGGTGCTCGGCCCGGATCTGGAGATAGAGTCGATACACCGCCAGCCCGCGCTGGAGACCGGGTTCGACGGGGCGCTGGTGGATGCGATGGCGCTGGCGCTCAAGGCCGAGGACCCGGGCGCACACGCCGTCCCATACATGCTTTCGGGTGGCACCGACGCCAAGTCGTTCGCCCGGCTCGGTATCCGCTGCTTCGGTTTCGCCCCGCTGCGCCTGCCGCCCGACCTGAACTTCTCCGCGTTGTTCCATGGCATCGACGAGCGCGTGCCGGTGGAGGGACTACAGTTCGGCGTGCGGGTACTGGACAGGTTCCTGCGGCAGAGTTAGGCCCGGTCGTGCGCGGCCGGGAACCGGCCTGTCTCGTCGTATGAAGGAGTAACCGAGTAATGAGCGACAACCACGCCGCCGTCGAGGCCGCGCTGGAAGAGATGATCACCGCCGCCCGGGCGCACCTGGCCGCTGTACGCGACGCCAAGGGTGAGGTCGACAGCGATGACGTCTGGCGTGCCTACGTGGCGTTCAACAACGCCGCCGTCACCTATGACGACGCCCTCTCGGAGACGTACGGCGAGCCGCTGCCCTGGGAGGTGGAGCCGATCGACCTGGAGAAGGCCGACCGGTTCATGGCCGACCTCGTCGCCGCCGAGCAGGCCCCGACCGACCCGCACCCGAAGGTGATCTCGGTCCGGCAGCGCCGCGACTACCTGATCCCGAGCGTGTCCGCGCTGATCAGCGCCGCCGAGCTGGCCCGCCGTGAGGCCGGTCTCAGCGACGCCGACTCCGAGCCGGTGGCCTCGGTCGCCGACGCGGTGCTGGAGCTGCTGCAGAGCTCCGACGGCTCGCTCGCCGCGCTGGACATCCCGGAGCTGGAGCCGCTGGACGGCATCGTCACGGTCGCCGAGGTGGACAAGTCCCTGGAGCCCGACGACTTCGAGGAGACCGACGCCAACGGCCCGTTCACCCTGGGCGCCTCCGACAAGCTGGTGGCCCGCCTGGACGAGCACCTCAACGGCGACATCATGGAGGACCAGGACTGACGTCGGCGATCCAACGGCTGCGGCGCGTACCCGGACAGGGTGCGCGCCGCCTGCGTTTCGCCGGCGTCAGGCCGGGGGCGCAGGGACGCGCGTTCCGGTGGCCGGCGGTGCGCTCGAATCGCACGCCGGCTCCGCCCCGCCGCAGACCGGGCGGGCGTGCCTGGTCCGCGGCGTCAGACGGAGAGGCCGGGCAGGGGGAAGGCCCGCAGCGGCCGACGGAGGAGCACCTTGCGAGTGCCGTCCTTCATCAGCTGCACGCGGGCCAGCTCCCAGCCGCCGTACTCAGCCTGGATCGCGAGCCGCACCGCGGCGGTCAACCGATCGACATCCGGAGGTAACCGCAGCGGTGCGTATTCGTAGTCCATAGAGCGATGGTGCACCTACGTCCCAGGTCAGGCAAGCAGGGTGGGGATCCCATCTGGCGGTATTAAGCCCGTTCGAGTGCTGATTGCGGCAGATCATCCCGTTCCATGACCCCGGCCACGCGCTTGATCGCTCGACTTGCCAGGCAGCCAGGCGAAAGGCGGGTCAAGATACGCACGTCTGCCAGGCAATCGAGCGATCTCGGCAGGACGGGTCGGCCGGGCTAGTCGAGTTCGGGGTAGCCGACGGTGATCGCGGAGACGTCGTCGAGGGCGCGGGAGATCTCCAGGGGGAGTTCGATCTCCTCGACCTGCAGCGCGGCCACCAGCTGGCCGACGTTGCGGGCGCCGAGGATCGGCGCGGTGACACCGGGGCGGTCGCGCACCCAGGCCAGCGCGACCTCGGCCGCGGACACGCCCAGGCCGTCGGCGGCGGTCGCCACCGCCTCCACGATCGCCGAGCAGCGCGGCTGCAGGTAGGGCAGCACCGAGCGCTCGAAGTGCGGCGAGGCCGCCCGCGAGTCGGCCGGGCGGCCGTGGCGGTACTTGCCGGTGAGCACGCCGCGGCCCAGCGGCGACCACGGCAGCACGCCCAGGCCCAGCGCCGCGCACGCGGGCAGCACCTCCCGCTCGATGCCGCGCTGGAGCAGCGAGTACTCCATCTGGGTGGCCGTGATCGGGGCCCGGCCCGGCCAGGCCCGCTGCCAGGTCGCGGCGCGGGCGGTCTGCCAGCCTGAGAAGTTCGACACACCGGCGTAGCGCGCCTTGCCCGAGCTGACCGCGTGGTCGAGCGCGGCCAGCGTCTCCTCCCACGGGGTGTCCGGGTCCTGTCCGTGCACCTGCCACAGGTCCACATAGGACACGCCGAGGCGGCGCAGGGTGGTGTCGAGCGTGCGCAGCAGGTGCCCGCGGGAGCCGTCGTGGCGGCGGCCGGCTCGCGCCCGCAGCCCCGCCTTGGCTACGATCAGCACGTCGTCGCGCGACACCATGGCGTCCAGCAGCGTGCCCAGCACCGCTTCTGCCTCGCCGTCGGCGTACACGTCGGCGGTGTCGAGCAGCGTGCCGCCGGCGTCCACATAAGCCTTGAGCTGCGCGCCCGCGTCATCCGGATCGGTGTCCAGACCCCAGGTCATGGTGCCCAGGGCGAGGCGGGAGACCACCAGCCCGCTACGGCCGAGCGGTCGTTGCTGCATGGGGTGAACTGTATTCGGCTTGACACCGCGGCGGCGATCGGTGGGTGGCGCGCGCCACGCGCGGGCGAGAAGCAGGCGCCGGAGCGGTTTACCGAGCCGGCTTTGAGGGAAGTGGGCTTTGGTCGAGGTGTACGGTCGACCCCCAGCCCCCAGGAGCGCCGAACCATCATGACCATCACGGCCGGCGGCGGTCCGGCTGAGCCGGCCACCGTCCGCCCCCGCAGTCCCTACGTCGACGTCCTGCGCGCCGCCGCGATAGTCCGGGTGTTCCTGCAGCACACGGTGCCGTTGGGTGCGCTGACCGCGCTGCTGCCCGCGATGTGGGTCATGTTCGGCCTCGCCGGCTACCTGACCGCGGTGTCGCTGCGGCGGGGCGGTCCGGGGCGCACCGTGCGCTCGCGGCTGCGCCGCCTGCTGCCGCCGCTGTGGATGCTGGGCGCGATCGCCGTGCCGCTGATGCTGCTGCACGGCTGGCACCCGTTCACCTGGAGCGACCTCATCCCGTGGGTGTTCCCGCTGGTGAACCCGCCGGGCAGCGAGTGGGGCGCGGCCTTCGTCATCACGCTGTGGTACCTGCGCGTCTACCTGTGGTTCGTGCTGCTCTCGCCGCTGCTGTGGTGGCTGTTCCAGCGCGCGCCGGTGGCCACGCTGCTGACCCCGCTCGGGGCGGCCGTGCTCCTGTCGACCGTGCTCACGCTGCCGGGTTCCCGGGTCACCGACGTGATCTGGAGCACCGCCGCGTACGGCACGGCCTGGGTGCTCGGCTACGCCCGCGAGTCCGGCCTGCTGGACCGGCTGGCCTGGCCCGCCTGCCTGGCCGTGGCGGGGGCGCTGGGCCTGGCCGCGCTGCTGCGCGCCGCCGCCGATCCGGAAGGGCTGCAGGATCAGCTGGCGCTGGTGCTGTGGGGCACCGCGGTGGTGCTGGTGGCGCTGCGGGCCCGCCCGCGGCTGGCCTGGCTCGCCGCGGCGGCACCACTGCGCCGGGCGGTCGCGCTGCTCAACGCGCGGGCGGTGACCGTCTACGTCTGGCAGCTGCCGATGGTGGCGCTCGGCACCTGGCTGCTCGGCGGGCTGGCCGGGCCGCCCGCGCTCACGGTGGCGGTCGCGGCGGTGCTGACGGCCTGCGCGGTGCTGTGCTTCGGCTGGGTCGAGGACCTCGCCGCGAAGCGGCCGCCGGCGCTGGTGCCGACCGTTCCCGCGCCGCGCCGTCCTACCGCGGAAGGTGCCCAGACGCCGTCGCGCGCCACCGCGGCCTGAGACCGGGGTCGTCCTTCCCAAGATTCTTACTACTCGGTAACCTTGGCCCACCGCCGCCGACGCGGCCCGGCCAACGGAGGTCACCATGCGACTCGGTCTCAACATCGGCTACCTGACGCCGTGGTCCACACCTGAAAGCCTGCTGGCGCTGGCCCAGGAGGCCGACCGGCTCGGCTTCTCGGTGGTCTGGGCGGCCGAGTCGTACGGCTCGGACTCGCCGACCCTGCTCGCCTGGATCGCCGCGCAGACCGAGCGCATCGACATCGGCAGCGCCGTCATGCAGATCCCCGGCCGCACCCCGGCCGCCACCGCGATGACCGCCGCCACCCTCGACACGCTGTCCGGCGGCCGTTTCCGCCTCGGCCTGGGCGTGTCCGGCCCGCAGGTCTCCGAGGGCTGGCACGGCGTGCGCTTCGCCAAGCCCCTGGCCCGCACGCGCGAGTACGTCGACATCGTCAAGCTCGCCCTGTCCCGCAAGCAGGTCACCTACGACGGCGAGTTCCACACCCTGCCGCTGCCCGACGGCCCCGGCAAGGCGCTGCGCCTGAACTTCCACCCGCAGCGCACCGAGATTCCGGTCTACCTGGCCGCGGTCGGCCCGAAGAACCTCGAACTGGCCGGCGAGATCGCGGACGGCTGGCTCGCCGTGTTCTACACGCCCGAGTTCGCGCAAGAGCAACTGGGCCAGATCGCCGCGGGCCGGGCCAAGGCGGGCAAGACCATGGACGGGTTCGACGTCGTGCCCAGCGTGCCCGTCGTCGTGGGCGACGACGTCGAGATGTGCGCCGAACTCGTGCGCGCCTACGCGGCGCTCTACGTCGGCGGCATGGGCAGCCGCCAGCAGAACTTCTACAACGATCTCGCCGTCCGCATGGGCTACGGCGAGGCCGCCGCGCAGGTCCAGGAGCTGTACCTCGCCAAGCGGCATCGCGACGCCGCCGAGGCCGTCCCGATGGAGTTCATCGACCGCACGTCATTGCTGGGTCCCAAGGACCGCATCGCACGACGCCTGCGTGACTTCGCCGATTCGGGCGTGACTACGCTGTCGCTGGCGCTGTTCGTGGCAGACGCCGACTCCGGCAAGGAGACCTTGCGTACGGTGGCCGAAGCGTACGCGGAGAGCGGACTGGGAGACTAAGTGGAAATCGAGATCTGGCAGGCGATCGTGCTGGGCATCGTGGAGGGGATCACCGAGTTCCTCCCGATCTCCTCGACGGGCCACCTGACCATCACCGAGAAGTTGATGGGCCTGCCGATCGACGATCCCGCAGTCACCGCCTTCACCGCCGTGATCCAGATCGGAGCGATCGCGGCGGTGCTGGTGTACTTCTTCAAGGACATCACCCGCCTGGCCGGGGCCTGGTTCAAGGGCCTGTTCTCCGCCGAGGCGCGCCAGATCTTCGACTACAAGTTCGCCTGGTACGTCATCGCCGGCTCGATCCCGATCGGCATCGTCGGCTTCGCGGCCAAAGACCTCATCACCGGCCCGCTGCGCAGCATGTGGTTCGTGGCCGGGTCGCTGATCGTGTGGAGCGGCGTGATGGCCTTCGCCGAGTACGCCGCCACCCAGGTCCGCGGTGAGAAGCAGCTGCGCCTCACCGACACGATCGTCATCGGCTTCGCGCAGTGCCTGGCCCTGATCCCGGGCGTGTCCCGGTCGGGTGCCACGATCACCACCGGTCTGCTGCGCGACATCGACCGGGTCACCGCCACCCGGCTGTCGTTCTTCCTCGGCGTGCCCGCGCTCGTCGCGGCCGGCATCTACGAGCTGCCCGAGGCGCTGGGCAGCCCCACCGTGACCGCCACGTCGCTGATCGTCGGCACGGTCGTCAGCTTCCTCGTGGCGTACGCCTCGATCGCCTGGCTGCTCAAGTTCGTCGCACACCACTCGCTGATGGCCTTCGTGTGGTATCGCGTGATCCTGGGCGGCGCGATCATCGCATTGCTCGCCACGAACACCATCTCCGCCACCTAGGCTGGCGATCGTGGCCACGCTACTGCTGCTGCGGCACGGACGCACCACCGCCAACGCCGACGGCATCCTCGCCGGGGACCTGCCCGTCGCGCTGGACGAGGTGGGCGTCGCTCAGGCCGAGCAGGCCCGGGGACGGCTGGCCGGGCTGCCGCTGGCCGTCGTCGTGAGCAGCCCGCTCGTCCGCTGCAAGCAGACCCTCGAACTCGCCCTGCCCGGCGTCGTGCCGGTGGCCGAGGAGGGGCTGCGCGAATGCGGCTACGGCGAGTGGTCGGGGCGCTCGCTCAAGGAACTCGCGGACAACCCGCTGTGGTCCACCGTGCAGCACCATCCGGCGGCGGTCGTGTTCCCGGGCGGAGAGGCGATGGCGGCCATGGCCAACCGTGCCGTCACCGCCGTACGCGCCTGGGACGCCCGGATCACCGAGTCGCACGGCCCCGACGCGGTGTGGCTGGCCTGCAGCCACGGTGACGTGATCAAGGCGATCGTGGCGGACGCGCTGGGCATGCACCTGGACCTGTTCCAGCGCATCTCGGTCGAGCCGTCGTCGGTGACCGCGATCCGCTACACCCCGCAGCGCCCGTTCGTGCTCCGCGTCAACGACACCGGCACCCCGGTCTCCGCGCTGCTGCACAAGCACCGTCCGCCCGCCGAGGAGACCGCCGAGAGCGACGCCGTTCTCGGCGGCGGCGCCTGACCGGCCGTCAAGGGCCCGGCAGGGGCGTGGCCGCGGTCGCGCGCAGGCCGTCGAGGGAGACGTGCAGGATGCGGCGCCAGGCGGGTGCCGGCACGACCGGGGCGATCCGGCCGAGCGCGACGAGCAGCAGGGAGACGTCCTCAGCGGTGATGTCGGGGCGTAGTTCACCGGACTCGTGGGCGGCCCGCACCAGCTCCGCGATCAGCGGGCCGACCTGCTGGCGGCAGTGCTGGCGGGCGGTGTTGCCGGCCTGGCCGGGCAGCGCCTGGCAGTAGGCGTCGAGCAGTCCCGGGGACGCCGTCTGCCGGGTCAGCGCGTCGGCGAGGAACCGGCTCAGGTCGGGCCAGGCCCGGCCGGTCAGCGAGGCCGTCGCCGACGCGGCCCACGACGTGAACACGTGTTCGAGAGCCGCGTCCAGCAGCGCTTCCTTGGTGGGGAAGTGGCGGTAGAGGGTGCCCATGCCGACCTCGGCCCGGCGCGCGATCTCGCGTACGTCGACGTCGCTGCCGCGCTCGGCGATCAGCCCGGCGGCGGCGTCGAGCAGCCGGCCGCGGTTGCGGGCGGCGTCGCTGCGCGTGGTCGCCGAGGATGCGGCGGCCGGAGGTGACGTCATGCACAACACCCTACCGGAGCGGCTGCTCCGGTTCAGTGCTACGGTCGGGAAGCAGGCGGAGCAAGTGCTCCGTTTCACGCCGGACCGGCGACACTGCCGCGGCCCGTGAGACCGTGCCAGGTCTCGCGGGCCGACCGGCCCGCCGGTGCCCGTTCGAGCCAGAAGGACAGCCGTATGACGATCCCGCTCTCCATCCTCGACCTGGCCCGCATCGGCCCCGGCGAGACCGCGCACGAGAGCATCGCGGCCAGCGTCGACCTCGCCCGCACCGCGGAGGAGCACGGCTACCGGCGCGTCTGGTACGCCGAGCACCACAACATGCCCACGATCGCGTCCTCGGCCCCGGCCGTGCTGATCGCGCACGTCGGCACGTTCACCCGCGAGATCCGGCTCGGCGCGGGCGGCGTCATGCTGCCCAACCACACGCCGCTGACCATCGCCGAGCAGTACGGCACGCTCGACGCGATGTATCCGGGGCGCATCGACCTGGGCCTGGGCCGGGCTCCCGGCTCGGACCAGAACACCATGCGCGCGCTGCGCCGCGACGCCCAGTCGGCCGAGGGCTTCCCGAACGACGTGCTGGAACTGCAGGCCTACCTGGCCGGCAAGTCGCGGATCCCCGGCGTGGACGCGGTGCCGGGCAAGGGCTCCCAGGTCCCGCTGTACATCCTGGGCTCGTCCATGTTCGGCGCGACGCTGGCCGCCGCGCTCGGCCTGCCGTACGCGTTCGCCTCGCACTTCGCGCCGCAGGCCCTGGAGGCCGCGGTGGCCGCGTACCGGCGGGAGTTCCGGCCCTCCGAGCAGCTCGACCGGCCGCACGTGATCGTCGGGGTCAACGTCGTCGCCGCGGACACCGCCGCCGCCGCTCGGGAGCAGTTCCAGGGCACCCGGCGGGCGTTCGCCACGGGGCTGTTCGGGCGCGGGCAGACCTTCACCGACGAGCAGGCCGACCAGCTCCTGGCGCAGGGCGCGGGCGCGCACGTCGACCAGATGCTGCAGTACTCCGCGCTCGGCACGCCCGCCGAGGTGCGCGACTACCTCGACGCGTTCGTCCGGCACGCGGGCGCGGACGAGCTGATCGTCGCCCACCACGCCACCGGCGAGGCCCGCCTGCGCTCGGTCGCCCTGCTCGCCGAGGCGATGTCCCCGGCCCACGCCTGACCAGATCCCGCCCTGCCCACCCGGTCGCCCGCCGATGATCGTCCGACTTGCCGGGCACTCGTGCGTATCTTGAGCGTCCATTCGCCCAGGTGCCTGGCAAGTCGAGCGATCATGGCGGCGGTCCGCGGTCCGCGGGCTGCGGGATCAGGTGTCGAGGCGTAGAGCGAGGTAGAGGTCGACGCGGTCGGTGAAGCGGTCCAGGTCGCGGCCGGTGAGGTCGGCGATGCGGCGTACGCGGTAGCGCAGCGTGTTGACGTGCAGGTGCATCGCGCTCGCGCAGCGGGTCCAGGAGCCGTCGCAGGCCAGGAAGGTCTGCAGGGTGCGGACCAGGTCGGCGTGGTGGTCGGCGTCGTAGGCGCGCAGCGGCGCGAGCAGCCGGTCGGCGAACGCCTGCCGCGTCGCTCGGGGCACGCTCGCCAGCAGCAGATCATGCGAGGCCAGCTCGTCGCTGCCGATGACGGACACCCGGTCCTGCCGTTCGAGGGCGTACCGGTGGGCGTGCCGGGCCTGGGCCAACGCCCCGGGCAGCGCGGCGACGTCCGTCGCGGGCTCACTCAGCCCGGCCACGAACCGCGTCCCGCGGGCCGCCGCGGTCAGATGCCGGGCCGCCTCCCGCAGCCCTCCGACCCCACCGGACCCCGCCACCACCGCGACAACCTCGCCCCGCACACTCGCGACAACCGCCCCCGGCACCATCTCCTCCACCACCGCGACGGCAGCGCCGTCCGCGTCGTGCAGTTTCGGGGAACCTGCACGTTCCGCCAACCCGTTTCGTGCAGTTTCCCCGAAACTGCCGGAGCCGGAGACCGGCGGGGTGGGGAGGGAGGCGACGAGGATGGTGTAGGGGCCGGTGGTGGGTAGGCCGCAGGCGTGGAGGGCGGCGGCTAGTTCGGGCGGGTCGGCGGCGGTGGTGAGGACGTCGGCGAGCTGGGCGGCCAGGCGGCGTTCGATGCGGCGGGCGCGTTCGGAACGGGCCGCGTCCAGGGCGGCCAGTTCGACGAGTTCTTCGAGCAGCGCGGGGTCGGCGCACGCGATGAAGCGGGTGCCCGGCGTCGCGGCCGGGGCGGGCGCGTCGAGATGGAACTCGCGGTCGCCGATCCGGCAGCGGGTCGGCAGCGTGTCCGCCCGCAGGAACGCCGTGGCGAGCCGCCGCCCGACGGCGAGGTCGTGCGGCGTGCCGTCGGGGTCGCCGACGATGACGCGGCCGGTGCTGGTGAGCACCCAGGCGCCCGTGCCGGGCCACACCTCGGACAGGTCGGCTCCGGCGGCGAGGGTGGCGACCCGGCCCCGGCGGCGGCTGCGGGCGGCCAGCGCCCCGGCTTCGCGCTCGGCCCAGAGCACCGTGTTGATCCGCTCGGTCACCTCGCGGAACGACACCTCGGCGGGCACCGCGAACAGCGGCAGCCGGTGTCGCCGGCAGGCTTCCACCAGGTCGGCGGGGACCGGGCCGAGCAGGGCCTCGCCCGCGCCGAGGGCGGCCACCCCGGCCCCGGCCAGCGCGGCGACGAACAGCTCGGAGTCGGCGGGCTCGCGCCGCCACATCATCCCGGTCAGCACGACCTCGCCGCCCGCCAGATAACGCGCCGGGTCGAGCAGGTCGGTCGTGTAGGCGAGGTGGGCGGGACGGTCGAGCTCGCCCTCCCCGGCGAGCACCGGCAGCCGGACACCCGGCTGTTCCAGCACGTCACGTAGCCGCATGCGCACCGCCTTTGTCGTAACCTCCAAAGAGCCTAGCCAGGCTTTGTTGCAGTTTCGGTCCTTCTCACCCTTCAGCGCCAGAGGGCGGGGCAGTTGACTCATTCCATGTCGCCGGCCGAGTTCAACGCTCTGCCCGCCCCCGACGCCGAACGCGAGTTGCTGACCTGCAACGCGTCGAGTGCGTGGGCGCGGGCGGTGACGGCCGCGCGGCCCTACGCCGACCTTGCCGAACTGCGCGAGGTCGCCGCCGGGGCGGTCGCCGCACTGTCCTGGCCGGACGTGCGGCAGGCCCTGGACGCCCACCCGCGCATCGGCGAGCGGGCCGCGGGCACGAGCCGCGAGGCGGCCTGGTCGCGGCGCGAGCAGTCCGGGGCCGCGTCCGCCGACGAGCAGACCGCGGCCGCGCTGGTCGAGGCCAACAGGGCGTACGAGGACCGCTTCGGCCACGTGTTCCTGATCTTCGCCAGTGGCAGATCGGCCGGACAGATGCTCGCCGCGGCGCGGCAGCGGCTGGCCAACGACGAGGCCGCCGAGCGCGAGGTGGTACGCGACGAGCTCACGGCGATCACCTTGTTGCGGCTCGATCGGTTGTTCGGGACATGAACGAGCGCAGCGAGCGAATCATGTCGCAGGTCTCATGCCGCCGACGAGCGTAGCGAGGAGAAGGCGTGAACGAGCGCAGCGAGCGAATCATGTCGCAGGTCTCATGCCGCCGACGAGCGTAGCGAGGAGAAGGCGTGAACGAGCGCAGCGAGCGAATCATGTCGCAGGTCTCATGCCGCCGACGAGCGTAGCGAG
>NZ_JAAOTI010000017.1:0-33650 GCF_011297315.1 Catellatospora chokoriensis | reverse complement strand
CGAGGAGAAGGCATGAGCGAGCGATGACGAGGGGACGTATGCGATGACCCTGTCGACCCATGTGCTGGACACCTGCCGGGGCGAGCCCGCCGCGGACGTGCAGGTGACGTTGCAGCGGCTGGGGCAGTACGGCTGGGTCACGGTGGCGACCGGGATCACGAACACCGACGGGCGGCTCGCCGACTGGGTGCCGGCCGAGCAGTGGCTGGTGGGCCGGTACGGGCTGCGCTTCGACGTCGCCGCATACCAGGGGCTCGGCAGTTTCTTCCCCGAGGTGACCGTGGTCTTCGACGTCACCGACCCCGACCGGCACCTGCACGTGCCGCTGCTGCTGAGCAAGTTCGGCTACACCACCTACCGGGGGTCCTGATGACGATCCGACTGGGTCCCAACCGCTACGGCAAGGCCGAGTGCCGCCTGGTCACCGTGGTCCGCGACGGCGAGCGCCACGAGCTGACCGACCTCAACGTCAGCACCCGGCTCGCGGGCCGCCTCGACGCCACGCACCTGACCGGCGACAACGCCGACGTGCTGCCGACCGACACGCAGAAGAACACGGTGTACGCGTTCGCCCGGGACGGCTTCGCGAGCATCGAGCAGTTCGGCCTGCGCCTGGCCCGCCACTTCGTCGCCGGGCAGGACGCGATCGAGCAGGCGCAGGTCCACGTCGAGTCGTACGGCTGGCGGCGCCTGGGTGGCCACTCGTTCGCCCGCGCCGGGGACGAGGTGCGCACCGCGACGGTGACCGCGACCGCCGAGCAGGCCTGGGTCGTGGGCGGGCTGCACGGGCTGACGCTGCTGAACACGACGGGCTCGATGTTCAAGGGCTTCCCGCGGGACCGGTACACCACGCTGCCGGAGGCCGACGACCGGATCCTCGCCACGGCGGTCGACGCCCGCTGGCGTTTCGCCTCGGCCGACGTCGACTGGAACGCCGCGTTCGAGGCGGTCCGGGACGCTCTGGTGGGCGCGTTCGTCGACACGTACAGCCGCTCGCTGCAGCAGACCCTGTACGCGATGGGGGAGCGGGTGCTCCAGCGGGTGCCCGAGGCGGCCGAGGTGCGGCTGGCGCTGCCGAACCGGCACCACTTCCTGGTCGACCTGTCCCCGTTCGGGCTGGACAACCCGGATGCGGTCTACTTCGCGGCCGACCGGCCGTACGGCCTGATCGAGGGCACGGTGCAACGCGACGACGCGCCCCCGGCGGGGCTAGCGTGGGACCTGGGGGCGGCCTGATGGACTTCATGACGCCGTCGACCTGGGCTGACGCCCTGGCGATCAGGGCCGACCGGCCGGACGCGGTGCCGCTCGCCGGGGGCACCGACGTGATGGTCGAGCTGAACTTCCACCGGCGGCGACCGGGCGTGCTGCTCGACCTGACCCGCATCGGCGACCTGACCACCTGGGCGATGGACGGGGAGCTGCTGCGCGTCGGCGCGGGCGTCTCGTACACCCGGATCATCGAGGAGCTGGGCGACCGGCTGCCGGGGCTGGCCATGGCCGCGCGCACGGTCGGGTCGCCGCAGATCCGCAACCGGGGCACGCTCGGCGGCAACCTGGGCTCGGCGTCGCCCGCCGGGGACGGCCACCCGCCGCTGCTGGCCGCCGGTGCGCAGGTGGAACTGGCGTCGGTGCGCGGCACCCGCCTGGTGCCGATCGGCGAGTTCTTCACCGGCCCCAAGCGCAGCGTGCTCGCCCCGGACGAGCTGATCGCCGCGGTGTGGGTGCGCCCCGCGGCAGGCCCGGAGCAGTTCTCGAAGATCGGCACGCGCAACGCGATGGTGATCGCGGTCAGCTCGTTCGCCCTCGCGCTGCACCCCGGCCGCCGCGCGGTCGGCACCGGCATCGGCTCGGCCGCGCCGACCCCGCGGCGGGCCGCCGACGCGGAACTGTTCGCCGCCGGGCAGCTGCCGTGGGACACCCTCGCCGCGCTCGACCCCGACGTGGCGCGGCGCTTCGGCGAGCTGGTCGCCGCGTCCGCCGCCCCGATCGACGACGTGCGCGGCACGGCCGCGTACCGCCGCCACGCGCTGGCCGTCCTGGCGCAGCGCACCCTGACCTGGGCCTGGAGGGACCTATGCGGCTGACCTGCACGGTCAACGGCACGACCCGGACCACCGACGACGTGTGGCCGGGCGAGAGCCTGCTCTACGTGCTGCGCGAGCGGTTCGGCCTGCCCGGCAGCAAGAACGCCTGCGAGCAGGGCGAATGCGGCTCGTGCACGGTGTACCTGGACGGGACCGCGGTCTGCGCCTGCCTGGTCGCCGCGGGCCAGGCCGCCGGGCGCGACGTGCGCACCGTCGAAGGCCTGGCCCCGGAGGGCGAGCTGGACCCGGTGCAGCGGGCGTTCCTGCAGACCGGCGCGGTCCAGTGCGGGTTCTGCACGCCGGGCCTGATCGTCTCGGTGCACGATCTGCTGGCCCGGGTCCCGCACCCGAGCGACCCCGAGATCCGCGAGGCGCTGGCGGGCAACCTGTGCCGCTGCACCGGCTACGAGAAGATTATGGACGCGGTACGCCTGGCCGCGGCCGGCTCGGTGAACGCCGGTGCCGCAGGTCTCGGCGGCCCGGCCGGTGCCGAGCGGGCGGGGTCGTGATGCGGACCGTCATCAACGGCTGTGCGATCGCGACCGTCGACGCGGCGGGCGCGGAATACCGGCGCGGGCATGTCGTGGTCGACGGCGACCGGATCACCGAGGTCGGCGGCGGGGACTTCGAGGGACCCGCCGACCAGGTCATCGACGGCCGGGGCTGCCTGGCCACGCCCGGCCTGGTCAACACCCACCACCACCTCTACCAGTGGGCCACCCGCGGGCTGGCCCAGCAGAGCAACCTGTTCGACTGGCTGGTCGAGCTGTATCCGGTGTGGGCCGGGCTCGACGACGAACTCGTGTACGTCACCACCACCGCGGGCCTGAGCGCGCTGGCGCTGTCGGGCTGCACCACCGCCGCCGACCACCACTACGTGTTCCCGCGCGGCTCGGGTGACCTGATCGGGACCCAGGTCGAGGCGGCCGCGTCGGTCGGCGTGCGGCTGCTCGCGTGCCGCGGCTCGATGGACCTCGGCGTCTCGCAGGGCGGGCTGCCGCCGGACAACGTCGTCGAGTCGACCGACGCCGCGCTCGCGGCGACCGCGGCCGCGATCGAGCAGCACCACGACCCGTCGCCGTCGGCGATGGCTCGCGTCGCCGTCGCGCCGTGCTCGCCGTTCTCGGTGACCTCCGACCTGATGCGCGAGGCCGCGTCCCTGGCCCGCGCGCACGGCGTACGGCTGCACACACACCTGGCCGAGACGGTCGAGGAGGACGCGTTCTGCCGCGACCGTTTCGGGGTCACCCCGGTGGAGTACGCGGAGAAGCTCGGCTGGCTGGGTGACGACGTATGGCTGGCGCACGGGGTGCACCTGGACGACGCCGCGGTGGCCCGGCTCGGCGCGACCGGCACCGGCGTGGCGCACTGCCCGAGCTCCAACGCCCGCCTCGGCGCGGGCATCGCCCGGGTGCGCGACCTGCTCGACGCCGGTGCGCCGGTCGGCCTCGGCGTCGACGGCGCGGCCTCGCAGGAGGCCGGTGAGCTGGGCCCGGAGCTGCGCCAGGCGATGCTCGCGGCGCGCCTGCGCGGCGGCCCGGCCGCGCTGACGGCCCGCGAGGCGCTCGCCCTGGCCACCACCGGCGGGGCCCGCTGCCTGGGCCGCGACGGTGAACTCGGCACCCTGGAGCCGGGCCGGCTCGCCGACGTCGCCCTGTGGCGGATCGACGGCCTCGGCCACGCCGGCATCGAGGACCCGGTCGCCGCCCTGGTCTTCGGCCCGCCCGCCCGGGTCGAAGCGCTGCTCGTCGGTGGCGACGTCGTCGTCCGCGGCGGCCGCCTCGTGCACACCGACGAGGAGTCCCTCGCCCGCGACCTGACCCGCGTCAGCCGCACCCTGCTCCGAAAGGCCGGCCGATGAGCGCGACGGTGCACGTGGGGCTGGCGGCCACCGTCACGGGCGGGGTGGGAGCGTCGCCGGTGCGGCCCGACGGGCGGCTGAAGGTGACGGGGGAGTTCGCGTTCTCGTCCGATCTGTGGGCCGACGACATGCTGTGGGGGGCGACGCTGCGCAGCCCGCATCCGCGGGCGCGGATCACGCAACTGGACCTCGGCCCCGCGCTGCGCATCCCGGGGGTGTACGCGGTGCTCACCCATGAGGACGTGCCCGGCCGGCGGCTGTACGGCCTGGAGCACGTCGACCAGCCGGTGCTGGCCGCTGACGAGATCCGCTACCAGGGTGAGCCGATCGTGATCGTGGCCGCCGACCACCCGGAGACCGCGCGCCGCGCCGTCGCGGCGATCGGGATCTCCTACGACGTGCTCGACCCGGTCACCGATCCCGAGGCGGCGCTGCACGACGACGGCGCGCCCCGGGTGCACGCCGACCGGCCGAACCTGCTGCGCCACGTGCCGATCCGCCGCGGCGACCCGCACGCGACCGCCGCGGTCGTGGTGACCGGGGAGTACGAGGTCGGCATGCAGGACCAGGCCTTCCTCGGCCCCGAGTCGGGGCTGGCCGTGCCCGCCGACGACGGCGGCGTCGACCTCTACATCGCCACCCAGTGGCTGCACGTCGACCAGCAGCAGGTCGCCGCGTGCCTGGGCATGCCCGCCGACAAGGTCCGGCTCACCCTGGCCGGGGTCGGCGGCGCGTTCGGCGCGCGCGAGGACCTGTCCATGCAGGTCCACGCCTGCCTGCTGGCGCTGCGCACGGGCCGCCCGGTGAAGATGGTGTACGGCCGGGAGGAGTCGTTCTTCGGCCACGTGCACCGGCACCCGGCCCGGCTGCGCTACGAGCACGGCGCGGACTCCCACGGCCGCCTGGTCTACGTGAAGGCCCGCATCCTGCTCGACGGCGGCGCGTACGCGTCCAGTTCCGGCGCGGTCGTGGCCAACGCGGCGACGCTCGGCATCGGCCCCTACGACGTGCCGAACGTCGTGATGGACGCCTACGGCCTCTACACCAACAACCCGCCGTGCGGGGCGATGCGCGGCTTCGGCGCGGTGCAGGCGTGCTTCGCGTACGAGTCGCAGATGGACAAGCTCGCGGCGGCGCTCGGCCTGGACCCGGTGGAGGTCCGGGTCCGCAACGCCCTGCACACCGGCGACCGCATGCCCACCGGCCAGCTCGTCGAAGGCCCCGCCCCGGTCGCCGAACTGCTCCGCCTGGTCCAGTCGAAGCCGCCGGCCGGGCAGGCCGACTTCCCGCCCGGCGGCACCGCCAACACCACCCGCGGCGAGGGCGTGGTCCGCGGCGTCGGCTACGGCATCGGCATCAAGAACGTCTGCTTCTCCGAGGGCTTCGACGACTACGCCACCGCCCGCGTGCGCCTGGAACTGGTCGGCGGCCGTCCCGCGGTGCTGGTGCACACCGCCGCCGCCGAGGTGGGCCAGGGCCTGGTCACCGTCCAGGCGCAGATCGTGCGCACCGAACTCGGCGTCGACCAGGTCACCATCGCCCCCGCCGACACCGCCGTCGGCAGCGCCGGCTCCTCCTCGGCCTCCCGCCAGACCTACATGACCGGCGGCGCCGTCCGGGCCGCCTGCCAGGCCGTCCGCACCCGCCTGCTGGACCGCCTCGACGGCCTCGCGGGCGAGCTGCGCCTGGTCGACGGGCAGGTGCGGGACGCCGACGGCGGGACCGTCGCCGACCTCGCGGACCTGCTGGGCGACGAGGCGATCGAGGAGACGGTGCAGTGGCGGCACCGGCCGACCCACCCGCTCGACCCGGAGACGGGCCAGGGGGACGCGCACGTGCAGTACGCCTTCGCCGCGCACCGCGCCACCGTCGACGTCGACACCGAGCTCGGCCTGGTGAAAGTCGTCGAGATCGTCACCGCGCAGGACGTCGGCAAGGCCGTCAACCCGGCCGCGGTCACCGGCCAGATCCACGGCGGCACCGCCCAGGGACTCGGCCTGGCGCTCATGGAGGAGATTCAGCTCGTGGACGGGAAGGTGCGCAATCCCTCCTTCACCGACTATCTGCTACCTACGATCATGGACATGCCGCCGATGACAGTGGACGTGCTCGAACTGGCCGACCTGCACTCGCCCTACGGCCTGCGCGGGGTGGGCGAGCCGCCCACGATCTCGTCCACACCCGCCGTCGTCGCGGCGATCCGGGCGGCCACCGGCGCCGCGCTGACCAGGGTGCCGGTCCGGCCCGAACACATCGTGGGGGTATGAGTGACCGAGATCCTGACGCCCGAGGCGGTCCAGTTCGTCACCGAGCTGCAGCGCCGCTTCCGCCCCCGCCGGGACGAGCTGCTCGCGGCGCGCCGGGCCCGGCAGGCCGAGATCGACCGCACCGGCACGCTGGACTTCCTGGCGGAGACCGCGCAGATCCGGCAGAGCGAGTGGACCGTCGCACCCGCCCCGGCCGACCTGGTCGACCGCCGGGTCGAGATCACCGGCCCGACCGACCGCAAGATGACCGTCAACGCGCTGAACTCGGGTGCGAAGGTGTGGCTGGCCGACCTGGAGGACGCCAACACCCCGCACTGGGCCAACGTGATCGGCGGCCAGCAGAGCCTGTACGAGGCGGTCCGCCGGACGATCAGCCTGCAGCAGGGCGACAAGCTGTACGCGCTGCACCCCGGCCCGCTGCCCACCATCGTGGTGCGGCCCCGCGGCTGGCACCTCGACGAGCGGCACTTCGAGGTCGACGGTGCGCCCGGTGTCGCCGCGCTGGTCGACTTCGGGCTGCACTTCTTCCACAACGCCGCCGAGCTGCTGGCCCGGGGCAGCGGCCCGTACTTCTACCTGCCGAAGATGGAGAGCCACCGGGAGGCCCGGCTCTGGCAGGACGTGTTCACGGCCGCGCAGGAGCTGCTGGGCATCCCGTACGGCAGCATCCGGGCCACCGTGCTCATCGAGACGATCACGGCCGCGTTCGAGATGGACGAGATCCTGTGGGAGCTGCGCGACCACGCCAGCGGCCTGAACGCGGGGCGCTGGGACTACCTGTTCAGCCTGATCAAGAAGTTCCGCGCGTTCCCGGCGTACACGCTGCCCGACCGGGGGCAGGTGACGATGGCCGCGCCGTTCCTGCGGGCGTACGCGCAACTGCTGGTCAAGACGTGTCACCGCCGGGGCGCGTACGCGATGGGGGGCATGGCCGCCTTCATCCCGAACCGGCGCGACCCGGGGGTCACCGCGACGGCGCTGGCCAAGGTCCGCCAGGACAAGGAACGCGAGGCCGCCGACGGCTTCGACGGCTCCTGGGTGGCGCACCCCGACCTGGTGCCGCTCTGCCTGGAAGTGTTCGACAAGGCCCTGGACGGAGCCCCGAACCAGCTCTCCCGCCAGCGCCCGGACGTGCACGTCGACGCGCACGACCTGCTCGACGTGCGGACCACCGAGGGTGAGCCGACGATGGCCGGGGCCCGCGCCAACATCCACGTCGGCATCCGCTACATCCAGTCCTGGCTGAACGGCAACGGGGCGGCCGCGATCGACAACCTGATGGAGGACGCCGCCACCGCCGAGATCTCCCGCTCCCAGCTGTGGCAGTGGCTGCACAACGGCGCGCTCCTCGACGGCGGCACCACGCCGGTCACCCGCGAGCTGCTGGAAGAGCTGATCGAGGGCGAGATGGCCGTGCTGGGGCCGGAGTACGCCCCCGCCCGCACGATCTTCGAGCAGGTCGCGCTCGCCGACGACTTCGTCGAGTTCCTGACCCTGCCGGCCGGGGAGCTGATCGACTGATGACGCCCGCCGGAACCGACGAGTTCCTCGGCGTGCCGCGCGAGCCGCGCGACGGGGCGGCCCGGGTCCCCGCGCGGGAACTGGACCGCATCCTGGCCGCGGCCGACGGGCTGCGCCGCGACCGCTATCCGGGCGAGGACGCCGGCCGCCAGCCGCTGCACACCGTGTACGTGCCCGCTGACCGGGTGCGCACCGGCCTGGGGCAGCGCTGGGGCGAGCAGGCGCTGGCCGCGCTGGCCGAGCACGGCCTGCCCTATCCGGACGAGCTGCACGAGCGGATCACCCGCAAGCTGGCCACCGAGCCGGTCGAGGACCTGCGGGTGGACTTCGAGGACGGCTACGGCCGCCGTGAGGACGCCACGGAAGACGCGCACGCCCGCAGCGTCGCCGCATTCCTGGCCGCCCGCCCGGCCCCGTTCACCGGCGTACGGATCAAGAGCCTGGAGCCCGACACCCGGCCCCGCGCGCTGCGCACCCTCGACCGGCTGCTCGACGCCCTGGGCACGATCCCGCCGAACTTCGTCATCACGCTGCCGAAGGTCAGCTCGGTGGAGCAGGTCGAGGCGCTGGTGTGGCTGTGCCGCCACCTCGAACCGGCCGCCGGGCAGCTGCGCTTCGAACTGCAGGTGGAGATGCCGCAGGCGATCCTCGGGCCGGACGGGGTCTGCCCGCTGCCCGCGATGATCCACGCGTCGCAGGGGCGCTGCGTGGGGCTGCACTACGGCACCTACGACTACTCGGCGGCGATGGGCATCGCGGCGGCGTACCAGTCCATGGAGCATCCCGCCGCCGACCACGCCAAGCAGGTGATGCAGGTCGCCGCGGCGGGCACCGGGGTGCGCGTGGTCGACGGCTCCACCAACGTGCTGCCGATCGGGGACACCGCCGCCGTGCAGGCCGCCTGGGCGCTGCACCTGCGCCTGGTCCGCCGCGGCCTGGAACGCGGCTTCTACCAGGGCTGGGACCTGCATCCGGCGCAGCTTCCGACGCGCTACGCGGCCGCGTACGGCTTCTTCCGCCAGGGCGCGCCGTCGGCCGCCACCCGGTTGCGGGCCTGGCTGGCCGGGCGTGACAGCGCCGCGCAGCGCGACAGCGGCGCGCGGGGCACCGGTTACCTGGACGAACCCGCGACGGCAAGGGCGCTGTCCGGATTTCTGCGACGCGCCGTGCAGTGCGGCGCGCTGGATGTCGGCGAATTCGGCGTCGATCGATCTATGCTGGAGCCGCTGTGAACTACGACCTCATCCTGCGCTCGCACCGCACGTTCACCCCGGACGGTGAACGGCCCGCCGACGTCGGCATCCGCGACGGCGTCATCGCCACGGTCGCCGGATTCCAGGCGCTGGCCGGCAACGACGCCATCGACCTGGGGGACTGCGCGCTGCTGCCCGGCCTGGTCGACACCCACGTGCACGTCAACGAGCCGGGGCGCACCCAGTGGGAGGGCTTCGACAGCGCCACCCGGGCCGCCGCCGCGGGCGGCGTGACCACCATCGTCGACATGCCGCTGAACTCCATTCCGCCGACGGTCGACGTGCAGGCGCTGCACGTCAAGCGAGCCGCGGCCGTCGAGCAGTGTTTCGTGGACGTCGGTTTCTGGGGCGGCGCGGTGCCCGGCAACGCCCGGCAGCTGCCCGCCCTGCATCAGCAGGGCGTGTTCGGGTTCAAGGCGTTCCTGGTCGACTCGGGCGTGCCCGAGTTCCCGCCGCTGGACCCGGCCGGGCTGGAGGAGGCGCTCGGCGCGGTCGACGCCCTGTTCGTGCTGCACGCCGAGGATCCGTCCCTGGTCACTGCCGCGCACGGCGAGCACTTCACGGACTTCGTCGCCTCGCGCCCGCCGCGCGCCGAGCGCCGGGCCGTCGCCGCCGTGATCGACGCGGCCCAGCGCACCGGGGCGCGGGTGCACATCCTGCACCTGGCCGCCGCCGACGCGCTCCCGCTGATCGCCGCGGCCCGCCGGGAGGGCGTCCGCATCACCGCCGAGACCTGCCCGCACTACCTGACCCTGGACGCGTCCCAGGTGCCCGACGGCGCCACGCAGTTCAAGTGCTGCCCGCCGATCCGGGACAAGTCCCATCAGGACGCGCTGTGGCAGGCGCTGGCCGACGGCGTGATCGACTGTGTGGTGTCCGACCACTCGCCGTGCCCGCCCGAGCTGAAGGCGGGCGACTTCGGCACCGCCTGGGGCGGCATCGCGTCCGTGCAGCTCGGGCTGCCGCTGATCTGGACCGCCGCGGCGCAGCGCGGGCACGGCCTCGCCGACGTGGTGCGCTGGATGGCCGGCAACACCGCCGACCTGGTCGGCCTGCCCCGCAAGGGGCGCATCGCCGAGGGCGCCGACGCGGACCTGGTGGCCTTCGACCCGGACGCCGAATTCACCGTCGACGCGACGCGGCTGCTGCACCGCCACCACGTCTCGCCGTACGACGGCCGCCACCTGCGCGGCGTCGTCCGCGACACCTGGCTGCGCGGCCGCCTCGCCGGCGTCGAGCCGATCGGCCGCCTGATCCGGCCCGGAGGCGGGGCATGAGCGAGCTTCGCGAGGTGCAAGCATGAGCTTCGAGGAGCTGCTCGACCTCGCGTCGCGGGCCGTCGGGGGCAGCGTCGTCGCGGCCAACGACGAGTTCTTCGCCGAGCGCGACAACCTGGTCAACCCGTGGGCGCCGACCTTCACCCCGCGCACCTTCGGCGCGAAGGGCCAGGTGTACGACGGCTGGGAGACCCGCCGCCGCCGCGAACCCGGCCACGACCACGCGGTGCTGCGGCTCGGCGCGCCCGGCCACGTGCACGGCGTCGTCGTCGACACCGCGTTCTTCACCGGCAACTACCCGCCCGAGGCGTCCGTCGAGGGCTGCCGGGCCGACGGGTATCCGTCGGCCGCCGAGCTGGCCGACGCGGACTGGTTTCCCCTGGTCGAGCGCTCGGCCCTGCTGGGCGACACCCGCAACCGCTTCCCGGTCGACGCCGGTCCGCTGGTCACCCACGTCCGGCTGACCATCCACCCCGACGGCGGGGTGGCCCGGCTGCGCGTGCACGGCATCCCGGCCCCCGATCCGGGCCTGCTGCCCGACACCGTCGACCTCGCCGCCGCCGAGCTGGGCGGCCGGGTCGTCGACTGCAGCGATCGCTTCTACGGCTCACCCGGCAACCTGCTGCTGCCCGGACTCGCGGCCAGCATGGGCGAGGGCTGGGAGACCCGGCGGCGGCGCGACGGCGGCAACGACTGGGTCCAGGTGCGGCTCGCCGCGCCGGGCGTGCTCGCGCTGGCCGAGCTGGACACCTCGCACTTCAAAGGCAACGCCCCCGGCTGGGCGGCGCTGACCGGGCCCGGCGGCGAACCGCTGCTGGCACGCACCCGGCTGCAGCCCGACACCCGGCACCGGTTCCGGCTGTCGTACGACGGGCCGGTCGACGGGGCACGCCTGGACATCTACCCCGACGGCGGTATGGCCCGGCTGCGCCTGTACGGCAGCCTGACGGCCTCCGCCCGGGAGAGGCTCGCCGCACCGTGGACGGATCAGGAGGCTGGGGGAGGCTGAGTATGGCTGTCGGGGGATTGCTGCTCGCGGCGGGGGCCGGGCGGCGGTACGGGATGCCCAAGGCGCTGGCCGTGGTGCCGGGCGACGGGGAGCTGATGGTGCGACACGCGCTGCGGACGCTGCGCGACGGGGACTGCGATCCGGTCGTGGTCGTGCTCGGTGCGGGAGCCGGGCGTGCGCCGGCGCTGCCCGGCGCGCTCGTGGTGATCAACAAGGAGTGGCGGACCGGCATGGGCTCGTCCCTGCGGGCCGGTTTGGCGGCACTGCCGCCGCAGGTGGACGCTGTAGTGGTGCTGCTGGTGGACACGCCGGGGATCACCGCCGAGGCGGTGCGCCGGGTCGGCGCGGGCGCGAAGCCGGACACGCTGCGGGTGGCGACCTACGGCGGGGACGGCGGGCATCCGGTGCTGCTCGGCCGCGACCACTGGGCCGGGGCGGCCGAACTCGCCGTGGGCGACGTCGGGGCCCGGCCCTACCTGGCCCGGCACGAGGTGGAGACGGTGCCGTGCGACGACGTCTCCGACGGCGCGGACCTGGACGTCCCCCGTGCGTGACGTGCTCGACGACCTGTTCCGCGGCTGGGCGTCCGGCGCGGTCGCGGGCGTGGCGACCGTGGTGCGCACCTGGCAGTCCGCGCCGCGGCGACCGGGCGCGTCGATGCTCGTCGCGCCGGACGGGGAGGCCGTCGGCAGCGTCTCCGGCGGCTGCGTCGAGGGCGCCGTGTACGAGCTGGCCACCGACGTCGCCGCCGACCCGGGGGCGCGGCCGGTGCTGCAGCGCTACGGCGTCAGCGACGACGACGCGTACGCCATCGGCCTGACCTGCGGCGGCATCATCGAGGTGTTCGTCGAGCAGGTGTCACGCGAGACGTTTCCGCAGCTCGGCGAGGTGGTGGCGGCGGTCCGGGCGGGCCGCCCCGTGGCCGTGGCGACCTGCATCGCCCCGGCCGACTCGCCGCGCTTCGGGCACCGGATGGTCGTCCACGGCGACGGGACCGCCGGGACGTTCGGCTCCGCGCGGCTCGACGCCGCCGTCGCCGACGACGCGCGCGGGCTGCTGGCCGCCGGGCGCACCGGGATGCTGCACTACGGCCCTGACGGCGAGCGCCGCGGCGACGAGCTGGCCGTGTTCGTGAACTCGTACGCCCCGCCCGCGCGCATGATCGTGTTCGGGGCGATCGACTTCGCCGCCGCGGTGGCCCGCATCGGCTCGTTCATGGGCTACCACGTGACGGTCTGCGACGCCCGGGCCGTGTTCGCCACCCCGAAGCGTTTCCCGTCCGCCGACGAGGTCGTCGTCGAATGGCCGCACCGCTACCTGGAGGGTGAGGCGAGCGCGCAGCGGATCGACGGGCGCACCGTGCTGTGCGTGCTCACCCACGACCCGAAGTTCGACGTGCCGCTGCTGGAGCTGGCCCTGCGGCTGCCGGTGGCGTACATCGGCGCGATGGGCTCCCGCCGCACCCACGACGACCGGCTGGCCCGGCTGCGCGAGGACGGCCTCACCGAGGCCGAGCTGGGCCGGCTGCGCTCGCCGATCGGCCTGGACCTGGGGGCGCGCACCCCGGAGGAGACCGCGGTCAGCATCGCCGCGGAGATCGTCGCGCTGCGCTGGGGCGGCACCGGCGCGGTCCTGTCCGACACGGCCGGTCCGATCCACCGCGCCGGCCCGCTGGGTCACTGACCCGTCAACCGGGTGAGTGCGCGTCCAGGTAGGCCTGCAACACCTCGCCGCGCAGGCGGCCACGCTCGTTGACCTCAATCCCGTTGCTCCGCGCCCAGGCCCGCACCTCGGCGGCGCCGGGTGGCGGTGCCACCGAGGTGCGGGTCGCGCCGAGCGGTGTCACGCGTGCGCGGGCCGCGTCCGGCGGGGTCGCCGGTTCCCCGGGCGGGTCGGCGGGCGGTGCGACCGGCGGGAGCAGCTCGTCGAGGTCGCCCGTCAGCAGCGGGGACGACCAGCGGTGCCGCGTCATCGCCTCGTACGCCGAAGCCAGGGCCTGCGCGAAGTCCACGCCGCGGACGGTGTGGCCGACCGGGCCCAGCCGTTGCAGCAGCCGGGTGGCCGCCGCCGGATCGGCGGGCTGCGGCGCGGGCAGCGGGCCGGCGGTCCAGAAACCGCGCAGCTCGTCGGGCTCGCCGGCGTCCTCGGTCGCGCCGTCCGCCTGCTGCGCGCGGTGCGCCCGCAGCGCGTCGAGCAGCTCGGCGCGGGGCATGCCGCGCCAGTGCAGGATGACGAAGGGGTCCTCGTCGAACAGCTCGGCCAGCAGGTAGCACACCGCCGCCGCGTGCTTGCACGGGTTGCCCCAGTCCGGGCACGAACAGGCCAGGTCCAGCTGCCGCATGGTCGGGAACAGCGACATGCCGAGCGGCTCCAGTGCCTGCTCGACGTCGGTGGGCATGCGTCCGGCCAGCAGCTCGGCGCTGAACACGGCCTGCTGCGCCAGCGCGTCGACGGCCCGCCGCCATTCGATGGGCATGAACGTCGCGACGCCGAGGGTGACCGTGTAGGGCTCGGGCCGGGAGCCCTGCACCTGCGCCGCCACCTCGCCGGGCGCGACCGTGAGCGAGAGCACCTGGCCGGAACGCGCGTACGACTTGCCGCGGCTGAGCCGGCTCGCGGTCTCCGGCGACTCGATGGCCTTCAGGAAGCGGCGTGACCACCAGGTCGTGGCGATGTCGCCGCGCCGGCTGCGGGCCCGGATGCCGTCGGCGGGCAGCCGCGGCTTGGCGGACGGGAAGCCGCGCCCCCAGGTGTCCTCGTCGTGCCGTGCCATCCCGCCCCCTACTCGACGACCGCGTCGCGGGTGAGCGCGACGAGGTCGCGCAGCGCGTCGGTGGACAGCTCGGTCAGCCACGCCTCGCCGTTGCCGACGGTCGCCTCGGCGAGGGCCTTCTTCTGCTCCAGCACGGCGTCGATGCGCTCCTCCAGGGTCCCCGCACACATCAGCTTGCGCACCTGCACGTCGCGGCGCTGCCCGATGCGGAACGCCCGGTCGGTGGCCTGGTTCTCGACGGCCGGGTTCCACCAGCGGTCGACGTGGATGACGTGGTTGGCCGCGGTCAGGTTCAGCCCGACGCCGCCGGCCTTGAGCGACAGCACGAACAGCCCCGGCCCGCCCTCGCCCTGGAACGCGGCGACCATGCCGTCGCGGGTCTTGCGGTCCACCCCGCCGTGCAGGAACGGCACCGGCTGCCCGAAGACCTCCGCGAGGTGCCCGGACAGCATCCCGCCGAACTCGGCGAACTGCGTGAACAGCAGTGCCTTCTCGCCGGCGGCGAGCACCTCCTCGCAGATCTCCTCGACCCGGGCGACCTTGCCCGACCGCCCGGCCATCCGCGAGCCGTCCTTGAGCAGCTGGGCGGGGTGGTTGCAGACCTGCTTCAGCTTGGTCAGGGTGGCCAGGATCAGGCCCCGTCGGTCGATGCCGTCGGCCCGCTCGACCTGGCGCATCATGTCGTCGAGCACAGCCTGGTAGAGCGAGGCCTGCTCGCGGGTCAGGTTGCAGGCGACCGTCATCTCGATCTTGTCGGGCAGGTCGGAGATGATGTTCGGGTCGGTCTTGACCCGGCGCAGCATGAACGCCCCGGTCACCCGGCGCAGCCGCGCGGCCGCCTGCTCGTCGCCGTCGCGTTCGATCGGCACGGCGAAGCGCCGCTTGAACGACTCCGCGCTGCCGAGCAGCCCCGGGCTGGCGAACTCCATGATCGAGTGCAGGTCGGCCAGCCGGTTCTCCACCGGGGTGCCGGTCAGCGCGATCCGTCGCGGCGCGGGCAGCGCCCGGATCGCCCGCGACTGCTTGGCCGCCGCGTTCTTGATCGCCTGCGCCTCGTCGACGACGACGCGCCGCCAGCCGACCTCGGCCAGCTCCTGCTGGTCCCGCAAGGCCAGGCTGTACGTGGTCAGCACCAGGTCCACGCCCGCGACCGCGTCCCGGAACTGCTCGCCCGTCAGCCGCTCCGCGCCGTGGTGCACGTGCACGGCGAGCTTCGGCGCGAACTTCGCCGCCTCCCGCTGCCAGTTCGCGACCAGCGACATCGGGCACACCAGCAGCGTCGGGCCCAGCCCCGGAGCCTGCTGGCGTTCGCGCTCCAGCAGCGCCAGGACCTGGATGGTCTTGCCCAGGCCCATGTCGTCGGCCAGCACCGCGCCCGAGCCGAGCGCGTCCATGAACGACAGCCAGCCAAGGCCGCGCTCCTGGTACGGGCGCAGGCGCGCGCCGAATCCGTCCGGCGTCGGCAGCGCCTGGAAGCTGCCGGCCGGGCCACCGGCCAGCAGCTCGCCGAGCCAGCCGGTGGCGGCGACGCCGATCATCGGCAGCCCGGTCTCGGCGCCCTCGCCGAGCAGGCCCGCGCGCAGCACCTCACGGGCGGTCATCTGGCGCCGTCCGGACCTGCCGAGCTGCCTGAGCCCGGCGGCCAGCCGCGCCTGGTCCACCTCGACCCACTGCCCCCGCACCCGGACCAGCGGCGACTTCGCCTCGGCCAGCGCCGCCAGTTCCTGTTCGGTGAGCACCTCATCGCCGAGGGCCACCTGCCAGGCGTACTCCACGAGGGAGTCCAGGCCGAGCTGGGAGTCCTTGGCCACGATGCCGGGCTGCGGCGGCGTCTGCGCGCTCAGGCGCAGCCCGAGCCGTGGCCGCGGGCCGCTCCACCAGGCGGGCAGCAGCACCCCGAGGCCCGCCGCGGTCAGCGCCGCGGCATGCCGGCGCAGGAAGATCAGCGCGTCCTCGCCGTCCATGGCCATGCCGACCGGCGCGGCCTGCCGCAGCACCCTGGCCAGCGGGGGGTAGTGCTGCGCGGCCCGGCCGAGCCCGGCCAGCAGCGCGGCCTGCGGGTCCAACCCGGCCTCGGCGAACAGCAGGGCGTTGCCGTCGAGCCGCCACACCTCGTCCGCCCCGGCGATCAGGGACGGGTCCTCGTGCGACTGCAGCAGCAACTCCAGCCGCCAGATACCGGTGCCGTCGCCGTCACCGGCCGCGTCCGCCCGGTCGGCTGCCTCGCCGGGCCCGGCCGGGCCGTCCGGCTCGGCGTCGCCGGGGGCGACCAGGCGCAGGCAGGTGCGCACCAGCCCGCCGGCCCGCGACCTGCCGCCGGCTCGCCAGGTGTCCAGGTCCTGCGACAGGCGGTTCGCTTCGTACGGGTGGAGCTGCTCCGCGTCGATGACGTTGTCGGTGGAGGTGAGCGCCGTGAGCACCCGTTCGGCGGCCTGGCTCTGGCGGGTGACCCGGCCCCGGGGCTCCGGCAGCAAAGCCGTGCCCAGGCCCGACACCACCTCGGTGGCCAGCGCGTCCACCATCGAGTCGAGCGCGGCGTCGAACACGGCCTCGGCGGGCGCGAGAGCCACCTGCTCGTCGTACAGCCAGCACCGCATCGCGGGCGGCATCGCCGCGAGCAACGGGATGCGTACGGCAGCGACCTGCAGCGACGACGCCGCACGCCAGTCGGCGAACCAGTACTCGCTCTCGTCGTCCCAGGTGAGCGCCGGGGTCACCAGCCCGCTGCCGACCAGGTGCGCGGCGGCGCGGGCGAGCGCCGCCGCGAAGCGCACGGTGGCCCCGCCGATCGGGGCGAGGCCGGGCAGCAGCCGCAGCGCCGCTGTGGCGTCCATGCGCAGCGTGGGGACGAGGAACGCGGCGAGACGATCCGGCTCCGGGCCGGTGCCGAGGTCCGCCGACGGCGTCGGCCGGTGGTGCTGCGCGGGCAGTGCCAGGACCGACCAGCCCGCCTGATCGTCACCGGCGCCGGGGGCCGCGCCCAGCGCCGCGCCCAGGTGCTCGGTGGACACCGCGAACGGATGCAGCCCGGGCCCCCGCGTGCGGAGCCGTCCCCGCTGCGCGGGCAGGGTGGCCTGCAGATCAGCGTCCTCGGCCCAGAACTCCCAGTTGCCGTCGCCGCTGTACACGCAGTGCGCGACCAACACGCGTGACCTCCTGGTTCGGGAGCGGGCAGACCGCCGCCGATCCTCTCACGGGCCCGGTCCCCGGACTCCGCGCGCACCGCCGCCACCGGCGGGAACGTCGGCCGGGCCCGGGTCCGGGGCTACGATGACCGGATGTCGATCGACGTGACGGACGCGCCCGGGCGCGAGCGCTTCGAGGCCCGCGACAGCGCGGAGCAGGCGGTGGCCGGGTTCATGACCTACCAGCTCACCGGCAATGTCATCGTGTTCACCCACACCGAGGTGTCTCCGGCGTACGAGGGCCAGGGTGTAGGCAGCAAGCTGGCCCGCACGGTGATGGACGACTCCCGGGCCAAGGGCCGCACCGTGGTGCCGATGTGTCCGTTCCTGGCCGGCTGGCTGGAGAAGCACCCCGAGTACGGCGACATCACCGCCCACGGCACCAAGCGGATCAAGTAGCCCCGGTCAGATCGGGGGCCACGGAATGGCGTGGCGGTCCTCGGGCGGCTGGGGGAGGCGGCCGTCGGCGACCAGCTGCTTGATGCGGGTGCCGACCGCGTCGACCTCCGCCGTGGTCAGCAGGTCGTCCAGCACTCCCGGGTCGAACGCGCGCAGCGCCGCGGCGACCTCCGGCGGCACCGCCCGTCCCGCGAACCCCCACAGCACCGTGCGCAGCTTGTCCTCGGTGTGGAAGCAGATCCCGTGATCGACGCCGTACAGCCGCTGGTCCGGCGTGGCCAGCACGTGGCCGCCCTTGCGGTCCGCGTTGTTGATCACAGCGTCGAACGCGGCCAGCCGGGCCAGCCTCGCGTCGTCGGCGTGCGCCAGCAGATACGGCCGCCCGTCCTCGTCCTGCGCCGCGGCGATCGGCAGCCAGCCCTGCGGCAGCTCGTCGGCGGGCACGAAGTCCACCGGCGGCTCGATCGTCTCGTCCAGCCACAGCTGGCACGAGCCCGGCCCGAGCGGTCCGTCGCGCAGCACCGTCGGCGGCACCAGGTCCCACCCCAGCGACTCGCTCACCGCGTACGCGGCGACCTCGCGGGCGGCCAGCGTGCCGTGTGGGAAGTCCCATAGCGGGCGCTCGCCGCGCACCGGCTTGTACACCGCCCGCACCGAACGCCCACCGCCGGAAAGGATCACCCGCAGCGTCGTGTTCGAGGCTTCGATCAGCCGACCCTCGATCTCCATGTCGGCATCCCGCAGCAGCCGGCCCAGCTCGGCCCTGCCGGCCGCGTCCCCGGGCGGCGGCTCACCGGGGGATCGGCCCGTCACGGCCGCACCGCCGGGGAGCCGGTCGTGATCATCGGCAGCGCCGGGCCCGGCCTGCCTGCCGGGGCCATGGGACACGTCGTGCTCACCGGCGCTGCCGGTGTGCGTCTGGTCGCCGGTGGGAGGGATGGCGGACCTCACCTTCGGATGGGACTGCGTGCTATCCGGGTGACGCTACTCCGCCACCAGCGTTCTCACCTGCGGTGATAGCCGTTGTGGCGCGGGCACAGGTGCCCGGCCGGGTCCAGCGGCTGCCCGCACAGCGGGCACGGCGGCCGGCCCGCGGCCACCACCCGCTTCGCGCGGTCGATGAACTGCCGCACCTCCGCCGGGGTCAGCCGCACCCGCAGCCGGTCGAGATCGTCGGAGATCTCCGGCGTCGCGTCCTCGTCTTCATCCTCGTCGTCGGCGGTCTCGGCCTCGGCGTCGAACTCGGCCTCCTCGGCCGCGATCGCCTCGATGATGACCGTGCTGGTCTCGACGTCGAAGGCCAGTCCCAGCGTGCCGACGCGGAACTCCTCGTCGACGGGGGTGTCCAGCGGCTCGTTGTCGGCAGGGCCCTCGGCGGCGGCGGGCAGCTCCGCGCCGAACCGCTGATGCGCCTCGGCGAGCAGCTCCTCGAGCTTCTCCGCCAGCAGTGCGACCTGCATCTTCTCCAGAGCCACGCTGACCAGGCGGCCGCCGCCGCGAGCCTGCAGATAGAACGTGCGCTCGCCCGGCGGACCCACCGTACCGGCGACGAACCGCTCCGGCGGCTCGAATGCGTACACCTGATGGGTCATACCTGCGACCCTAGCGTCACGCCCGCGCAAGCGGGTAACCGCGCCAGGGGAGATCCGCTCTCGGCATAAAGCTGGTTAGGCTGGCGGGCATGGAAACGTGGTCCGGTCTTGACGTCCCGCGCCTGCCTGGCGCCGGACAGCCGCTGGCTCTGTTCGACTCCGCACGCCAGGGCGCCTTCCCGAGCCGCCCGGTGGGCGGGCACGCGACGATGTACGTCTGCGGCATCACGCCGTATGACGCGACACATCTCGGCCACGCGGCGACCATGATCACATTCGACCTGGTGAACCGGATGTGGCGCGACGCCGGGCACGACGTCGTCTACGTGCAGAACGTCACCGACATCGACGACCCGCTGCTGGAGCGGGCGGCCCGGGACGGTGAGGACTGGAAGGTCCTCGCCATGCGCGAGACCGCCCTGTTCCGCGAGGACATGGAGGCCCTGCGGATCATCCCGCCGAGCCACTACGTGGGCGCGGTCGAATCGATCCCGGTCATCGCGGAGAAGGTCGTCGAGCTGCTCGACCAGGGCGCGGCCTACCGGCTCGAGGACGGCACCGGCGACGTGTACTTCGACATCGCCGCCGCGCCCCGGTTCGGGTACGAGTCGAACCTGTCCCGAGAGCAGATGCTGGCCTTCTTCGCCGAGCGCGGCGGCGACCCCGAGCGCGCCGGCAAGCGCGACAAGCTCGACCCGCTGCTGTGGCGCGGCCGCCGCGACGGGGAGCCGTCCTGGCCTGGCGGGGCGCTCGGCGCGGGCCGCCCCGGCTGGCACATCGAGTGCGCCGTGATCGCGCTGGAACTGCTCGGCGAGACCATCGACGTGCAGGGCGGCGGCAACGACCTGCTGTTCCCGCACCACGAGTGCTCCGCCGCCCACGCCGAGGTGCTCACCGGCAAGGCGCCGTTCGCGGCGCACTACGTGCACGCCGGCATGATCGGCCTGGACGGCGAGAAGATGAGCAAGTCCCGCGGCAACCTGGTGTTCGTGTCCCGCCTGAGGTCCGACAAGGTCGACCCGATGGCGGTGCGCCTGGCCCTGCTCAGCGACCACTACCGCGCCGACCGCCAGTGGACCGACGAGGTCTTCGAGACCGCCGCCCACCGGCTGGGCCGCTGGCGCCAGGCCGCCCGGGCCGCCGTCGCGCCCTCGGGCGCCGAGCTGCTGGCCGGCGTACGCGCCAAACTCGCCGAAGACCTCGACACCCCCGGCGCCCTGGCCCTGATCGACGCCTGGGTCGACAACACCCTCGCCGGCGTAGGCACCGACCACCAGGCCCCCGCCCTCATGACCGAAACCCTCGACGCCCTCCTGGGCCTCAAGCTCTAGCCGCCCGCCGCGACGATCTTGCGTGAACTGCGGGTACGACACACTCGTACCGGACAAAAGGGCAACAGTTCGCGCAAGATCGTCGTGATCATGAGTGGTGCGGGAGCAGGCGGCGGCGGTTCAGTTCGGTGGTGAGGGTGGTCATTTCGGTGGGGGTGACGCGGACCTTGCCCAGGGCGGCTTCCGGGTCCTCGGTGACGGGGGTGGGCAGGGTGCTGCCGTCGGTCAGGTCGATCCACAGGGTGGGGGCGCCGCTGTCGGGGCGGACGGTGAACGCCTGCACCTGGTGGAAGTGCACCGGGCGGACCCGGCCGTCGACGATGTACACGTAGGCGTACGTGGCGTGCACGCCCCGCCTCAGCATCCGGGCGCAGTACACGGCGGCCGCCGCGACTGCCACTGCCAGCAGCAGGGGGACGGGGCCGATGCCCCGGTGGCGGACCATGCTCGACAGCGCCCACATCAGTCCGAGGCCGCAGATCGGCAAGGCGGCCAGCATCGCCAGGTAGCCCACCGGCCGCGGTGTCAGCCGGTCACCTGGCGCGTCGCTCGTCATGCCCGACAGTCTGCGTCGAGGACGCAAGGACTACCAGGTGGCGCGTGTCACGGGAGTGGGGACACCGCCGCCACCCGTCGCGCATGCCGCGGGGCTTGGCGACGCCGACCCGACCCGAGGCTAGCCGCGGGGGCGGGGCTGCGGGCGGGGCCGGACGGCGACCCGGGAGGGCCGCTGCGGCGGCGCCTGGCGCGCGCGGGCCGTTCGGGCCGGAGCCGCTGCCTGCCGGCGCAACGTCAGTGCGACGTGACCCAGCCGCGCGGCCAGGGCGAACACGCCGATGGTCAGCGCGCCGAGCAGCAGCACGCCGGTGCTGGGCACGCCGTCGAGGATGCCGACCACCAGGACGGCGAGCAGCGCTATTCCGATCACGAGCACGACGAGCGCGCCGAGCAGCGCCACCAGCGCCTGCGGGGAGTGTGGAACCGCACCGTCAGGCCGATTCCCGGCACCTCGCTGCGCTCCGTTGGAGAATCGGCGAAGGGTCATGCAACCATCCTTGCGGCGAACGCGCGGGTGCGCAGGCGAAAAGGTGTCGGGCACCCGACAGTCCGCAGATTAGCCCAGGACAAGGCCAGGATCGGGATCTCCGTCCAGGTCGGCGTCCGGGCGTGGCGTGGGCACCCGGTATTCCTCCGTCAGTGTCGTCATCGGTCCCGGCCACGTCGCCTGCGCCACCTCGATCACCTTGTGCTCGCCGTCGTACGCGACGTGCAGCAGGTGCAGCACCGGCGTGTCCGGCCGGATCTGCAGCGTCTCGGCCTCCTCGCGGGTGGGCAGCCGGGCGGTGATGGTGTCGGTGGCGGTGACGTAGCGGCGGCCGGTGACCTCCTCGACCTCCTGGTAGAGCGGCCGGCCGAAGGACTCCAGGCGCTCCAGCGGGGTGCCCGCGGTGTCCTGCGGGCGCAGCCAGGCGGCGCCGACCTCGACCACGGCGTCCTGGGTGCGCACCAGGTGCCGGCGCACCACCAGCAGGGTCGAGTCGGGCACGCCGAACGCGTCGGCGACCTCGGCCGGCGGGCTGGCCCGGGTGACCTCGGTGAGCTGCTGGCGGTAGCGGTCCGCCAGGTCGGCGTGGTAGCCGCGGTGCGCGCCGTAGCGGCCGCGGGACAGCCGGTTGAGCCGCCGCCGGGTGCCGCGCACGTACGTGCCGGAGCCCGGCTTGGTGATCAGCAGCCCCTCGACGCGCAGCTGGTCGATGGTGCGCTGCACGGTCTGCTTCGCGACGCCGAACAGCTGCGCGAGCGCCGGGATGGAGGGCAGCTGCTCTCCCGCGGCCCAGTCGCCTCGTCTGATCTTGGCGCGCAGCTGGGCGGCGATCTGCCGGTGCGGGTGCTCCGCCGCGCCCGGATTGATCCCGCCGATGCCCGTCTCGGTCATGAGGCGATCATGCCGCACAAATGTCCGAATACCTAGCGACCTAGGAAGCCCTTGCACGGCGTGTCGCCCCCCACACGCCGCCCGTCCCCACCCCGCCGTGCCGCACGGCATCCACCCCCGTGCCGCAACTCTTGACGAGTCGCGGTCTGCGACCACGCCGAAAGGCGCAACTCGTCAAGAGTTGCGCCTGGTGGCGGGCGGGCGGGGGTTGGCGGGGGCGGGTTACCAGGTGCCGTGGGTGGGGCCGGGGGAGCCGCCGCGGCGGCGGAGGTACTTCTCGAACTCGACGGCGATCTCGTCGCCGGACAGCGGCTTGGCGACGTCACCGGCCCGCTCTTCGAGGTCGCGGAGGTATTCGGCCAGTTCGGCGTCCTGGGCGGCGGCGGCCCGCACCCGGTCCTCCCACTCGGCGGACTCCTCGGCCAGGTCCAGCATCGGCACCGGCAGGTCGAGGACCTCCTCGATCCGGTGCAGCAGGGCCAGCGTGGCCTTCGGGCACGGCGGGTTGTTCGCGTAGTGCGGCACGTGCACCCAGAACGACATCGCGTCGATCTCGGCGCGCGAGGCGCTGTCCTGGAGCACCCCGACGATGCCGGTCGGGCCCTCGTACCGGGTGGGGGTGAGCTCGATCTTCTCCTCGCCGGCGTGCTTGCCGGTCACCGTGCCGCTGATCGGCAGCGGCCGGCTGTAGGGCACGTCGGCCAGCAGGGCGCCCAGCAGCACGATCTTCTCGATGCCCAGGCTGTGGCAGATCTCCAGGATCTCGTTGCAGAACGTGCGCCAGCGCAGGCTGGGCTCGATGCCGCGGATCAGGACCACGTCGTGCTGCGCCCCGGGCGGCGAGGCGACCATGAACTTGGTGCTCGGCCACTCGATGCGCCGGGTGTCGTCGACCAGGGTGATCAGCGGCCGGTTCACCTGGAAGTCGTAGAACTCCTCCGGGTCCACCGACGCCACCTCACGCGCGTCCCACACCTGCTCGAGGTGCTCGACCACGGCAGTGGACGCGTCAGCGGCGTCGTTCCACCCCTCGAAGGCGGCGATGGCGACGGGGGAACGCAGGACAGGAAGGCCGTCGAACTCGGTCACGCCTGTCAGCCTACGGCGCTGCGCCGGATCGTCCAGGCGGGTCGGGTCCGCAAGCGTGTCGCACCAGGCGGTACGCAGGGCGATGATCGCGAGCTGTGGCGGGAGACACTCCGGCCCGGCGTAGATTGAGGACCGGACCGGTGTCCGGCTCCACCGCCGCCACCAGGTGCGCACCGCCGGCACGCCGCGTCCTCGGGGGTGGGTGATGGCACATACCGGCCGACGCCTGGCCGCCCTGGCCGCCGCCGGCGCGCTGACCCTGGCGGCGGGCTCCTGCAGCCGGGTGGCCGCAGGCCCGGTGCCGTCGGTCGCCCCCACCGCGCCGGCCGCCGCACCCGGGGACTTCGCCGGTCTGGTCGACATCGGCGGCGGCCGCAGCCTCTACCTGGAATGCCACGGCACCGGCAGCCCGACCGTCGTCATGCAGTCCGGCTTCGGCAACGCCGGCGACATCTGGAGCCTCGCCGAAGCCCACCCGCCGGCGGTCGCGCCCGGCGTCGCAGCGTTCACCCGGGTCTGCGCCTACGACCGACCCGGCTCGCTCATCACCACCACGAGCACCGGCGGCGCCGTGACGTCGGCCCCGTCGCCGGCGGCGGGGCGCAGCACGCCCGTGCCGCCCATGCCCCGCGACCCGGCCGAGCTGGTCGCCGAACTGCACAAGCTGCTGGCGGTCGCCGGGGAGCCCGGACCGTACGTGCTGGTCGGCCACTCGCTGGGCGGGGCGCTCAGCCAGCTGTACGCCCGCACCCACCCTGACCAGGTCAGCGGAATGGTCCTGGTCGACGCCGGAGCACCGGCGCACCGGGCGGCCCAGTCGCCGCAGCTGTTCGAGAAGGGCCGGTATCCGGCGCTCGCCCCGGACACGGTGCCCGGCTACCGGACCGAGGCCTACGACCTGGGCGCCGTCTACGACCAGATCGAAGCCGCCCCGCCTCTGCGCGCCATGCCCGTGGTCGTGCTGTCGTCGAGCGACCTCGCCCTGCCCGACCCCATGCCTTCGCCGTACGCGGCGACCGAGGGCGCGGACCTCGAACGCGCATGGCGCGCGGGCCAGGACGGGCTGGCCGCGGGCATACCCGGCGCTGAGCACGTCACCGTGCCCGGCACCTCGCACTACGTGCAGAACCAGCGACCCGACGCGGTCATCCAGGCCGTCCGCGAGGTGCTCACTCGGGCGTCGTCCCCCCGCCCCACCGGAAGCTGAGCGCCCGGCCAGGCGGAAGCCCGCCGGGCGGGACCGGTCAGTCCGATGTGGCGTCGCCCGGCATGCTCAGCTCCGCGAGCCGTTGCAATGTGCGTTTGAAGGCCCGGTAGTCGTCCTGCCCGATGGCCGCGGCCAGCCGTTCCTCGACGCCGGCCATCGCCTCGTCCCCTGCCTTCATCTGGGCCAGGCCATTGGCGGTGGGCACCACGAGTTTGGCGCGGCGGTCGGCGGGGTCGGGTTCGCGGGTGACCAGACCCAGGGCCTCCAGTTCGTCGACGAGCGTGCCGATGACCTGTTTGTGCTGCCCGGACAGTTCGGCGAGTTCGGTGGCGCGGTTGCCCTGCTCGTCCAGGTAGGCCATGACGGCACCGTGGCGGGGCTTGGTCTGCGCGTGGCTGCCGGCCAGCTGCCGCTGCACGGCGAACAGCAACCGCGCGGTCAGCGCACCGAGGTCGGGGTTATTCCGCCGACGCGCCCACCCGCAACGGCCGCCTGCACGCGCTGTCCGACACCGAGCTGCTGGCCTCCGGCCTCGGCTGGACCGTCATCCGGCCCGCGTTCTTCCTGCAGAACCTCCTCGGCTCGGTGAACGGCGGCACCCTGTACGGAGCCACCGGCGAAGGCAGGCTGAGCCCCATCGACGTACGCGACATCGCGGCGTTCGGCGCCCGGGTCCTGGCCGAGCCGGCACGCCACGCCGGCCGGATCTACACCATCACCGGCCCGGAGAGCCTGTCCATGCGCGAGGCGGCCGCCCGACCGGGCCTGGACTACCAGCCCGTGCCCGGAGCCGACGTGGTGGCCGGCATGCGGGCGGCGGGCCTGCCCGCGTGGACGGCCGATGTCACCGCCGAATACCTTGCGGCGTACGCCGCCGACTGGGGTGATCGGATCACTCCGGACTTCGCGCGGGTGACGGGGCGGCCGGCCGCCGACGTCGTGGCATTCGCTCGGGACCACGACCTGGCGGCGTGAACGCAATGGCCGCTCATGCGGCCACTGCGGCACGGCGGAACAGGTCCTCGGGCATCGGCTCATCGAGCCGCCAGGTGATGGCCATCGGCCGCTCGCCGCGGTGTTCGACATAGCGTGCGGTCCCGTGGAACACGTACGGCTCTGGATGACCGGCATCGGTGGTGGTGCGTTCACGGGTGAACAGCAGCACGTGACTCCCTTCCACCGCGTGCCTGCGGTAGCGCAACCCGGTGGCGGAGTTCTCGCGGGTGCTGTTCTGCGACTCCCAATGGAACAGGTCGGGGGTGAGCGCGTAGTCGCGGTACATCGTCTGCGGGGAGAACTCCTTCTCGTTCTTTCGTAGCGTGACCAGCAGCGCATCGCATCGAGTGGCCACGGACCAGGCGACGCCTTCGCGCATGTTGTCGGGCACCTTGCCGGTGCCGAGTTTCACCCACGCGAGTGCGCTCAGCACCTCGTTGGCGGAGTACCGGGAGTTGACGGCGAGCGGCACCCGGGACAGGGCCTCCGGGAGCCGCTTGGCGACCCGGCGCGGGCGCTCGGCGCCGTACTCGACGATCTGCCGGATTTCGTCGCGGATCAGCTGGTCGCTGCGGAGCCGGTCGAGCGCGTCGTCATAGCTGGTGAACTTGCCGCCGTCGCGCCAGATCGAGAAGACCAGCATGCGGGCGTACGCCTGATCGACATCCCCCAGCTCGTCATACGCGGGCGCGTGCGGCTTGACCAGGCGTGCGTATGCGGCCGCGCGTCCCTCGTCGTCGACGTGCAGCAGCGTACGCAGCCGCCTGCCGAGTTCGGCCTCCAGCGGGGACGCCTGCGGTGGTACGAGGCCAGCGCGTGCCAGCAGCGCGGTCCAGGAGCGGTCGTTGCGGTAGATGTCGGCGATGTCGCGGCCGCTGGCCTCCAGGTAGCCGGCTAGCGTGCGTTCGGCGTAGCTGCCGATCTCCTTGGTCAGCGTGTTGACGTTGACGCTGAGGCGTTCCTTCAGGCTGCCGAGTAGCCGTTCCTTGGCGACCCGGTCGAGCACGACCTGACAGCCCGGTGGCAGCAGCGGAAAGTCGGCCTCGGCCTGAGTCTCCAGCCGGCCACGGCTGAACCCGGTGAGGCCCTGGAAGCGGTTCTCCAGCCGGAACTCCGCCCGGTGCAGGCCGACGAAGTCCAAGACGGTGAGCACCGCCTTGTCCGGCGTGCGGCGCAGCCCGCGGCCGAGTTGCTGGAGGAAGATCGTGGAACTCTGGGTGGGCCGCAACATCAGGATGGTGTTGATGTCGGGGATGTCCAGGCCTTCGTTGAAGATGTCCACGGCGAAGAGGAACGTGATGTCGCCTGCCCGCAAGGCGGCGAGGGCCGCCTTGCGCTCGTCGGCCGGTGTCGAGCCGTCGACCGCCCGGGACGGGATGCCGTTGTTGCTGAAGAAGTCCGCCATGTAGTGCGCGTGGCTCACGGAGACGCAGAAGCCCAGGCCGCGAGCCTGGTCCAGGTCGCCGACCTTGTCCAGCACGGCGTTGAAGATCAGCCGCGCCCGCTGTTCGTTGCCGGTGAAGGCTGCCTCCAGATCGCGGGTTTCGTAGGCGCCGCGAGTCCAGGCGAGGCCGCTGAGGTCTGTTTCGTCGTTGATGCCGAAGTAATGGAAGGGGCACAGCAGGTCGGCGTGCAGCGCGTCCCAGAGCCGCAGTTCGGAGGCGATACGGCCACCGAAGAAGGTGTCCTGCACCGACTTGCCGTCGGCCCGTTCCGGTGTCGCGGTCAGCCCAAGCAGTTCCTGCGGCTGGAGGTGATCGAGGATCTGCCGGTAGGTGGCGGCTTCGGCATGGTGGAACTCGTCGATGACCACCACGTCGAACTGGTCCGGGGCCAGTCCGGCGATGGCGCGGTGCAGTGACTGCACCGAGGCGAAGACGTGCCGCCACTCGCGGCTGCGGGACTCGCCGACGTGCAGTTCGCCAAAGGCGGGGGTGGCCAGGACCTGCCGGTATGTGCTCAGCGCCTGGGCGAGGATCTCCTGCCGGTGTGCGACGAACAGCAGGCTGGGCAGCTTGCCCAGGCGCTGCTGGAGGTTGCGGTAGTCGAACGCCGCGGTGACGGTCTTACCCGTGCCGGTTGCCGCGACCAGCAGATTGCGGTGCTGGTGGTAGGCAGTGCGCTGGAGGTCGAGGTCTTCGAGCATCTCGCGCTGGTGCGGGAAGGGATGCGGCACGAGCGCCGGCACGTCGATGAGGCGTCTGTCCGAGGTGGTGACAGCAAGTGCTTCGTCGAGCCGGGCTCCGTCGGTTGACGGGTCGTACGACTCGAACTCCGCGCGGTCCCAGTAGGAGTCGAAAGTCGCGCTGAACTTGTCGAGCAGCCGGGGCGTGGTGACCGCGGACAGGCGTACGTTCCACTCCAGGCCGTCGAGCAGCGCGGCACGGGACAGGTTCGAACTGCCGACGTAGGCGGTGTCGAACCCGCTGTCACGCCGCAGCAGCCAGGCCTTGGCGTGCAGCCTGGTGGAGTTCTGTTCGTAGCTGATCTTGACCTGGGCGCCGAAGTCGTTGACCAGCCGATCCAGCGCGCGCCGTTCGGTGGCGCCCAGGTAGGTGGTGGTGATGACGCGTAGCGGCACCCCCCGGCGTCGCAACTCCTCCAGCCGCCGCTCCAGGATCCGCAGGCCGGACCACTTGACGAACGCGCACAGCAGGTCAACGCGGTCGGCGCTGGCCAGCTCCGCGGTCAGCTCGTGCGCTAGGTTCGGGTCCTCGCGCGCGTTGGTCAGCAGTGCCGCCTCGGACAGTGAGGTGGACGGCCGCTCCGGCGCGGTGGAGCCCAGCGCTCCGGCGGTGACGGCCAACAGCTTCTGCGGGCCGGCGGTGACGAGTTCGGGATCGTCGAACAGGCGGAGGAGCTGGTTCGCAAGCTCGACCCGTGCCTCCGTGCCGCGGACGGCGGCCAGCGCGCGTGCCGCGGCCTCGCCGACGAAGCGACCGAGCAGGTGGGCGACCTCGGGCTCCGCCACCTTGTCGAGGTGGACGACGTGGCCGTCGGCCTGCCATCGGGCGACCTGCTCGGCCAGGGTCTGGGTCAACAGGCTGTCGTACAGCCCGAGGATCGGGGAGTCGGCCACTACGAGATCGTAGAGGCGTCGACTGCCACACGCGGGCCGGTCGAGGTCGTCCGACCGGGTGAGATCACCCGGCTGTCATGGTGGACCGACCCGCAGGCCGAGTCGATGGCCCGGCCGTCGTGGTTGATGACGATCACGCGAAGGTCAGGGCTTCTCGGAGTTCCCTGGTCCCCGCCAGATCCGGCCAGCGGTGTGAAAGTGCCTGGTCGAGCGCGCGAAGTTCCTTGCTGATACGGGCCGATCCTGTCGAGCGGGCGGAATCGATGCAGCTCAGCCCGATGTCAGCGGCTCGCTCCGGGTCGGGTTGCCTGGTCTGCAGCACGGCATTGGCGAGCTTCGCGAGTTGGTGGGCCCGGTCACGGTGCTGATCGATGGGCGTGGCGGTGATCCTTCGTTCGAGAATTGCGACCGCGGTTTCCGGTTGTCCGCAGGCGCGATAGCCGCTCGCGGACTGTTCGTCCAGCGTCTCCACGTCGTAGCTGTGCAGGTACACCGGAGCGTCATCGTCGACGCCGTCGGGGTGATCGAGCAGCAGGTCCGCTGCGGAATCGATCAACCGGCGGAACCGGTCGGTTTCGGTGTTCAACGCCCAACCGCGAGCTTCCTGCTGCGCGGCGAGCGCCGCCAGCTTGGGGCTGATCGCCGGCATCCGCCTTGCTGCCGCTGCCAGTTCGATCACGTCGACGGCGTCGTGGTCGAGCAGTGCGATGTTGCTCCTACGCACCAGAAGATATGCCGCCAGCTGATGATCGCCGATGGCCTGTGCTCGCTGTCCGGCCTGGTCGGTCCAGTGCATGGCCGCCGCTGTGTTCCCCAGGTCCTGGTATAGCCAGCCGGCGAACTCGGCGTACTGGGCCAGCAGCCGCATCGCCGGCTCGGCGGTGCCCGGCCTACTCCCGTACCGAAGTTTGTCGAGCACGGCGATCTGGGTGAGGACGACCTCGACCAGGTGCCGTGGTCCGAGCGCCTTGTCGGCGGTGTAGTGCTGGGTGAGGAGGGCGCGAAAGTAGCCGAGGACCTGTACGTCGGTGCGCTGCGGGCTGTTGATCGCGCCGCCGACGCGTTCAACCTGGTCGAGGTCGATAAGTCCGTCCGGCAACAGTGCCCTGAGCACACCTGCGGTCAGCAGGCCGTTGAACTCGCGCCTAGGCAGGTTCACCCGGATCATCCTCCCGCCTGGCGAACTGAGCTCCAATTCCACGGTATCGCCGCCGACCTCATGTATCGCGGCTATGCGGCCGAACGCCGAGGGGGCCGCAGCGTCTCCGGGCTCCGGCATCAGCGAGCGGAGCGATGTCAGCAGGCCTCCCGCGTCGAGCGCCCGGTCGAGGGCGGGCACCAAGGCCGCGTTGATGAGGTGTTCGCCCCGTTCCACTCGCGAGATCCGGCTGTAGTCGTAGAGGCAACGTCTGCCGAGCTCGCGCAGAGAGATGCCGGCCTGCACGCGTAGTCGCCGAAGGGCCGCGCCGAACAGTCGGCACATCGATTCGTCGTAGCGATCCACGCCGTCGCCCCCATCTGTTGTTGCCGATGTTGCCGCAACAGCAGACCTGTTCACAACCGACCTCAACCGCCGGAGGCTGATCTCGCAGCGGTTTGTCTCCCAGCTCGCCCTGCCGATTGGCCCCACGACGCGCACTCGGAGGTGCGCGTCGTGGGGCCTCACGCCGACCAGGAGGAATGATGCGCTCGCTGACCACCGAACAGTTCGGGGTCTACGCCCGCCGGCAGATCGCGGCAGCGGACGACATCCTCGGCCGTCATGGCAGGTTGCGGGGAGACTTGTGCGGCTGTGGCCGTCTTTGGCCATGCCCTGTCGTCGCGACGTGTGTGCAGATGCGGGAGCACTTCCTAGCCAGGCTGGCAGTCATCGAGGCCACCACGCGACTCCCGGTCGTGAGCCCCGGTCGTGTCCAGGCGCCTGCTGCGAAGGCGGCCGCGTGGCGGCTCGGGACGCACGAGTGCCGTGGCGAACCTGGGACGGGCCACCGGCGGGCTGGTCGCGGGCGGGTCCTCGATGTGCTGAGGGCTGGCCTAAGCCGCATCCTCGGGCCCGGCGGCCGACTTCCGGATCCGGTGACGAGGGTTCCGGCGTCGGCATGGCCTCAGGCTCGCTCGGCGACGGTGACGGCTCGGTGGTCTCCCGTGGAACACGTACGGCTCGGGGGCGTGCGAGGTAGCCGGTGCCGACACTGCCCGGGTGTGCGGAGGCACCCCGGGCAGCGGACGGCGTACTCAGGAGGTGACGTCGGCGGTGCCGTCGACGAGCGTGCTCTTGCCGAACGCGGCGACGGCCTGGTAGTAGGTCCAGGCGGTGCCGTTGCACACCGAGCGGGTGGCGCCCGAGTAGGTGTTGCAGACCCGCTTGAGGTCTTCGTAGAACGCGGAGTCGAGCCGGGACTTGTTGGCGCTGAAGGTGCCCGCGGCCTTGTAGTTGCGGTAGCCGAAGTCGTGGCGTGCGCAGGCGTTCTGGAACGGGAAGCCGAACGGGTTGTCGGGCGAGGTCGAGCAGTAGTCGGTGGACCAGTCGAAGCCGTACGCGGACCACGCGCCCTGGTTCTGACGTGCGGACCACCAGGCGTTGTAGCTGGCCGCGCTGGTCTGGGTCCAGGAGCTCAGCACCTGGGGCTTGTCGGCGGGTGCCGCCAGGGCCGGGCCGGCCGAGAACAGGACTGCGGTCAGTGCCAGCACCGCCGAGGCGATCGACAGCTTGAGGGGGCGACTCACGGGAACCTCCGGTTTGTGCCTTTAGTTCTGCCCCCGCCGGGGTGTGGCGGGGCGAACGTAGGTTGCCGTGTTCCGTGGGCCCGGCACATCCGCTGGGCGACGAACCGTGGTTGAACCTTGCGTGAGCAGCCGAGGGCGTAGCGGCGGTCGGGATTGGAGACGGCTCGGATGACCCAGGGTCAGGTTGCGTCCGCGGGCTCGGTCGGCGGCTCGGCGTCCGGTGACGTGGCCTCCGGTGACGGCGAGGCCTCCGGCTCGCTCGGCGACGGTGACGGCTCGTCGGTCGTCTCCGCCGGTGACGGTGACGGGGACTCGCTCGGCGACGGCGGAGGTGAAGCCGGATCGGTCGGTGATGGCGCGGGAAGCGGTGACGGGGACGCGGTCATGGTCGTGATCTGGTTGCTCGGCCCCGACTGCAGCCCGGCGGCGTTGACCGCGATGACCACGAACACGTAGGAGGTGCCCGGCGCGAGGTCGGTGACGGTCGCGCTGGTGTCGCGGGTCCAGCCGATGAACTGGCCGTCGCGCAGGATGCGGTAGTAGGCGACGCCGCCCGACCCGCCGTTGGCCGGGGCGGACCAGGAGAGCCAGATCTTGTGCTCGACGGCGGCGACCGCGGTCAGGCGCGTGGGCGCGGACGGCGCGACCGGCGGGGCCGGGGGCGGGGTTGTCGTGCCAGGCTTCGTGGTGGGCGGTGCCGGCGGGGTCCAACTGGGCTTCGGGAGGGGCTCGTTGGTGATCATCGGCGCGGGCTCTGGGCTGGTCGACGGTGGCGCGGTCGGCAGGGTGACCGGCTGGCCGCTTTCGTCGGCCATGACGCCCGCGGACAGCATCGGGGAGGGCAGCCCGTCCTGGAGCGACACGGGCTGGCCGTCGCCGGTCGGCCTGATGATGAGCACCAGCATGACGGTGACGGTGGCCAGCACGGCGACCGCGACGGCGACCAGCACCCGGCGGTCGGGTCCGGTCCGTGCGGGGCGGTCGGCGGTCGGGGACGGCGCGGCGTCAGGGGGCGGTGTGGCGGCGCCGGTGGCCGAGGACCGCAGCGGCGCGCTCGGCCGAGTCGGGCCGGGCGGCGGCGGCACGACGGGCAGGGTGTGGTCGGTGGTGTAGGCCTCGGGTGGAGCCAGCAGGGCGACGGCGGCCGGGTAGTCGGGCACCGCGTCGACGGCGGCGCGGGCGGCCAGCCAGTAGGAGGTGGCCAGCTCCAGGTGCATCTTCAACTTCTGGGCGCTGCTGAAGCCCACGACCGCGGGCAGGACGATCTGGTCCCAGGTGCCCACGGGGAGGGCGAGTCCGTATTGAAGTGCGTGCCAGGTTTCGGCGAATTCCTGCTCGCCGACTTCCATCGCGTCGATGCGGTAGTCGTGCACGGCGGCGTCGAACTGGTCGAGCAGGTGCTGGTGCACCTTGGCGACCGGGCGCCCGGCCGTGACATCGGTGAGCAGCTGCCCCAGCTGGATGACCAGCTTGCGCGCCTGAGCCGCGTGCTCGGGTTGTGGCTGTGCCACCGGTGTCTCCCCCTGATTCGGTGCCACGGCAGGGTGAAGCCCGGCCGGATACGGCGCTGAGCCGGTCAGGGGCCCGCGGCACCAACATAGGCGACAGTCGACGGGAAAGGAAACGCTGTGTCGCGAACGAACCTCATGACCCACGGGTCGGAGCCTGGACGGCGCGGCAGGTCGCGGCGAATGGTTTGTAGGACAGTACAAACGGCTTAGGGGCAGGGCAGGTCGATGTCGGACCATGCGCCAATTCCGCCGCCACGGCCGTGCCGGTTGACTCCAACCATGCCGACCTCGCCGTCCGCATCCGGCGCCGCGCGACGGGCCTGGTGGTGAGGTGCCCGTCGGTGCCGGCGGACCAGGCGGCGGGCGGGCGTCTCGCCGAGCCGAACCGCTAGCAGGACGGAGACCGCACCATGTCAGACATCATCCGTGCCGCGCTGGTCCAGACGACCTGGACCGGTGACAAGGAATCCATGATCAAGGCGCATGAGGAGTACGCGCGGCAGGCTGCCGCGCAGGGCGCGAAGGTGATCTGTTTTCAGGAGCTGTTCTA